>JAZBOS010000162.1 GCA_036351255.1 Bacteroides sp. | reverse complement strand
CTTGATCAACGCGGCGTGCATCGCGGCGTAATCGTCGCCGGGGGTGATGCCGCTGATGTTGTAGCGCCGGTAGTCGGATTTTTTCAGGTCGTCACCCTCGTACACCACACAGGACGCGACCGTGGCTTCGCCCATGGTGTGCGAGATGTCGAAACACTCGATGCGATTCAGTTGCGGCAGGTCGAGTGTTTCGCGCAGCGCGGCCAGTCGCTGCGACTGGTTGGCGCGGTCGGCGCTGCGCCGTGCGGCCGACAGGCGAGCATTCGCCTGTGCCATGGTGAGCCAGACCTTGCGTTCGCCGGTGACGCGATGCTGAAGCATGACCTTCTTGCCAGCCTGCTGCGTCAGCAGCGCCTCGAGCGCGCCGCCCTCGATGGCTTCGCTCACCATGATGCGCGCCGGGACCGGATGGTCGAGGTAGTGCTGGGCGATGAAGGCTTCCAGCGCCTCGGCCGGTGTCGCGCCTTCGCTGTGCTGCGGGAAGTAACTGCGGTCGCCGAGATGCCGTCCGCCGCGGATCATGGTCAGATTGACCGCGATGACTCCACCGGCCTCGGCCACCGCCACGACGTCGGCATCGGCTTCGCCGCCCGTGGTGTCGACGAACTGTTTTTCGCGCACCGTCGCCAGCATCCGCAGACGGTCGCGCAGATGCGCGGCGGTCTCGAAATCCAGCGCGGCCGCTGCGGCGTTCATCTCCTCGGTGATCGTCTCGGTCAGCGCGGTGGCCTCGCCGTGCAGTAGCTGGGCGGCCTCGGCGACATCACGCGCATAGGCTTGCGGGGTGATGAGCCCGACGCAGGGCGCAGTGCAGCGTTTGATCTGATGCAGCAGGCAGGGACGCGAACGGTTGGCGAACACCGTGTCCTCGCAGGTCCTCAGCTGGAAAACCTTCTGCAGCAGCTGGATGCTCTCGCGCACCGCATAGGAGTTGGGATAGGGCCCGAACGCGTGATCACGCTTGTTGGGCGTGCCGCGAAAGTAGGCCAGGCGCGGAAAACGGTGCCCGGTCAGCAGCAAATAGGGATAGGACTTGTCGTCGCGGAACAGGATGTTGAAACGCGGCTTGAGTCCCTTGATCAGGTTGTTTTCCAGCAGCAGCGCCTCGGCCTCGGTGCGCGTCACCGCGGTGTCGATGTGGTCGACGCTCTTCAGCATCAGACGGATGCGCGGGCTCTGGTCGCTTTTCTGGAAGTAGCTGGAGACGCGCTTTTTCAGGTCTTTCGCCTTGCCGACGTAGAGGACCGCACCGGCCCCGTCGATCATGCGATAGACGCCGGGCAGGGTCGGCAGCGAAGCGAGGAATTCCTTGTCGACGCTCATCTCCGGAAAGCCTCTTGTCTGCGAAGGAGGCGAAGGGCCGCTAAGTAAAGGCCTGAAGATCTTCTTCGTGTTGCTTCGCGTCCTTCGCGGACAAAAAACTCACTCCTCATCCAGCAGCTTGCCGGCGATGGCCCAGTTCTCGTCGGGGAGTTCCTCGAACGCGATGTAGGTGTAGGACGCGGGCTTGTCGGCGTGGCGCTCCAGGGTGGCAGTGATTTCCTCGGCGACTTTCTGCTTCTGCTCGCGGGTCAGTTTGCCGGCGAGCTTGAT
>JAZBOS010000161.1 GCA_036351255.1 Bacteroides sp. | reverse complement strand
GCCGATCAGGTCTTCCAGCCGACGGCCGGTCTTCTTGGGTGTGGCCTTGATCGTGACCCCGGAAGCACCTGAAACCAATGTGAGCTGAGTCCCCGCATCCCAATGTAACTCGTCGCGTATCTCCTTTGGGATCACGATTTGTCCTTTACTGGATAAGGTAATGGTCGCGATGGACATGAGGCACCGGCTTAAAATTAAGACAGAAAGTACGTTGGATTGTCTGGCTGCTCCTATCGAATGGCAAGCGATTACGGCGGGTGCAGGGAGAAAACCGCCAGAGGGCTGAGGGTCAGGTCCCAAATGTCCCACCTATCACATCCGCCGCAATGGATGTGCTCCCGTTGTTTAGGGGCCGATCTTTGGGCTCGCTGCGTGATGGGTTGTCTGCGCGGTTGCCCATACCCACGGTGTCCAGACCTTGCCACACAGAGTGCGCACCAATCCACCGCAAGCCCGATGAACTCGGCCGTCTCGACCACGCTGTGTCCGGTTTCAAGCAAGGCTGTAAAGAATGCGAGCAGCTCGCTTCGGGTTGGGTGATCGCCGCAGCGCAGCCCCCATTCCGTTTCCAGCACCAGGGTGCGCGATATGAACAAGGTCTCCCCTGCCATCATCCGCCGCGCAACGGCGACTTGCTCCGGATGAGGTTCCGCTCGTCGTCGCCATTCCGCCTCATCATCAGCTTGTCCCTTGCATCCGATGCCCTGCTGGGGTGAAATTCGCGCCCGGGCGCAGTCCTGCCCAGTTGGGGCAGGGCCGCCTCCAGCGAGCATTTATCGGAGACCATTCATCATGATCGAGGTTCGCGAGCTGAGTCGCAGCTATGGTGAGCTCAGGGCGGTCCAAGCGGTGTCGTTCGACATCGGCCGCGGCGAGATCGTCGGTCTGCTCGGCCACAACGGGGCCGGGAAGACCACCATCATGAAGATGCTGACCGGGTATCTGGAGCCGAGCAGCGGCCGGATCAGTATCGATGGCCTGGACATCGCCGAGCAGCGACGCGAAGCACAAAGGCGCATCGGCTACCTGCCGGAGAACTGTCCGCTCTATCCCGAGATGCGGGTGCTGGATTATCTGGATTACCAGGCGGCACTCCACGGGATGCCGGCCAACCGTCGCGACGGTGCCATCCGCCGGGCGATCGATCGGACAGAGCTGGGCCCCAAGGCCACG
>JAZBOS010000160.1 GCA_036351255.1 Bacteroides sp. | reverse complement strand
GCTGGCACGCAACGTCCAGACGATCCTGATCGAGGAGTCGCACCTGGCCAGGGTGATCGACCCGGCCGGCGGCTCGTGGTTCGTCGAGCGACTCACAGACGAGCTCGCCCAGGCCGCGTGGCGGCGCTTCCAGCAGGTCGAGGCTGCCGAGGGCATGGTGACCGCTCTGCTGACCGGGCTGCCCCAGGCCTGGGTCTCGGCCACCCGGCAGGCGAGGGCCGACCGGGTCGCCCATCGCCGGCAACCGATCACGGGCGTCAGCGAGTTCCCGAACCTGACCGACTCGGTGCCCGCGCAACCCCAGCTCTCCACCGGGCCGACGCCGTTCGAACCGCTCGTCCCCCACAGCTACGCCGAGCACGTCGAAGGCCTGCGGGACCGCGCCGCGGCACATTCGGGCGCGACGGGGGCTGCTCCCACGATCTTCCTGGCCACCGTGGGCCCTCTCGCCGAGCACGCGGCACGGGCCACGTTCACGACGAACCTGTTCGCCACCGGCGGCGTCGTCGCGATCTCGTCCGGCACGGTCACGGCCGAGACGGCGGCCCAAGCATTCACGGACAGTGGGGCCCAGCTGGCCTGCATCTGCGGCAGCGATGCTCGCTATGCCGACGAGGCTGTCGCGGTGGCACAGGCCCTTGCCTCGGCCGGCCCGGCCCGGCTGTACCTGGCGGGCCGGCCCGGCGACCTGCGGGCCGCCCTGGACGCTGCCGGCGTCGACGAGTACGTCGTCGCCGGCGGTGATGCCGTCGACCTCGTCGACCGAGCCCTGAGCACGGTAGGAGTGCAGTGATGAGTGAGCACGGGATCGGCAGCTTCGCCGGCGTCGAGCTGGGGCCCCTGCGCGACGGGGACCCCGAGCGCTGGGCTGCCGCGTTCACCGCGGCGACGGGACTGCCTGCGCAGCAGGCAAGGTGGGTCACCCCCGAGGGCATCGAGGTGGCGCCCCTCTACACCGCGGACGCGCTGGACGGACTCGACCATGTGCACTCCTTCCCCGGCCATCCGCCGTACCTGCGCGGCCCCTACCCGACGATGTACGTCAACCAGCCGTGGACCATCCGCCAGTACGCCGGCTTCTCCACGGCCCGGGACTCCAACGCCTTCTACCGTCGCAACCTCGCCGCCGGCCAGAAGGGGCTGTCGATCGCCTTCGACCTGGCCACCCACCGGGGCTACGACTCCGACAACCCGCGTGTCGCCGGCGACGTGGGGATGGCTGGTGTGGCCATCGACTCCATCCTCGACATGCGCGAGCTGTTCGACGGCATCCCGCTGGACACCATGAGCGTGTCGATGACCATGAACGGCGCCGTGCTGCCGGTGATGGCCCTCTACATCGTGGCGGCCGAGGAGCAGGGCGTCGACCACGCCCGTCTCACCGGCACGAT
>JAZBOS010000159.1 GCA_036351255.1 Bacteroides sp. | reverse complement strand
GATAAAACTTCGTGCACTTGGCGCCCTTTGTGGTTAATTTCCTTCGTGGATAAAACTCCGTGCACTTTGCGCCCTTTGTGGTTAATTTCCTTCGTGGTTTGGTTTCTTTTTCCTGTCCATCCAGAAAACGACGGTACCAAACCAGAGCACCGTACCGATCAGCATCAGGTCCTTATTGGTTTCCATGCCGATCGAGCCGGTTAGCACAAAAATCGAAGGGACTAGTGTTAAGCCAAGTCCGATAAATGAAAGTGTTTTAAGAAATATCAGCATACTTTTTTATACAACAGATTCTGTATTTTTCTTCTGGATCAGAAAACTTACGGCAATGTACAGTGCGGCCGCAATAAACCAACCGGGTAAACCGAGGAAATATACCTCCACACCGAAAAACAGGTAGAATACAAGGCCTATGATGAGCGTCAGGAACCAGCTGATTCCGGCAGCCCAGTTGAACTTGATGTTGGCCTTCTCCGCATAATAGGATTGGAGGCCCAATTTTTCGATCATGTAAAAATCGATAAAGATCACCGCCCCCATGGGCATCAGCACGAATCCGTAGATCGCGACGAATCCAAGCAGCTGCATAACCAGGGCCGGGAAAAATGCAGCGATACTTGTGACGAGACCGGTTACCAGCGTCACCTTCCACCTTTTCCATTTCGGATTGATCGATTGAAAGGCAAGACCAGCCCTGTAAATAGTTGGGTTGGCGGTAGTCCACCCGGCTATAACCACGCAGATGGCTCCGGCCAGGCCGGCAGCCTCATAGGCTATTTTCCCCGGGGCAAATTCACCCCCTGAACCGTACCGTGCCAGAAAGTAAGCATACAGGATACCGCTGGCCATCCAGGCGATATAATGACCCACATACATACCCGTTGCAGCAGAAAATCCATATTGCCATTTTTTCGCATAACGGAATATCGACAGGTCGGCCATCCCGATGTGCATGGCCATGTTGGCAAACCAGGCAAAAAAGATGGTATGCCAGATCGTGAATTTACTCTGACCGGCCAGGGGGACACCCGTCCAGATCTTCTCGTTTGCTGCACCCCAGAAATCCCCGATGGAGTTAATGCCCAATTCAGGCATGACGGCAAATGCGGCCGCCAGGAAGATCAGGATCATCCAGGGTGAGGCAAGATTGGCAAACCTGGAGACCTGTTCATAACCCAGGATCGCAACGATGGTGATCACCAGGCCGACAAGCAAGACGGTTATGACCCAGCCGATACTCGTCGGAAGCCAGTCCGTGAGGGTCGGCATGGCAATATCGAACGGTATACCAACCGCTGTGGCAGATACCGCGATCATGGATCCCGCGAGAAAACAGAACATCATACCATTGACAAGATTGTAAATGGTGACAAGCCGGTAGCCGCAGATCTTTTCAAGCTGGTAATAGAGGGTTATCCGTTTCCTGGTGGCGATGGGTGCGGTGAGAAATCCCCAGCTCAATACGGCAAGCAGGTTACCGATGAACAGCCCGGCAACAATCGCGGTGGCACTGGCCCCATGGGCTACAAAAAGCGGGCCTATGACAAATTCAGTACCCGCAGTATGCTCGCCCGCATACATGCCGATAAAACTTCTGAGCCCTTTACGCTTGTTTTCAGGGACCGGGGTCCTTTCATATTCCTCGATCGCATCGAGCCTGGCTACCAGTCTGTTTTTCTTCATCAGTAATTAATTATTTTTTCTGCCTGATGGAACTCACATGTTGCTAAAAATTATTTTCATGGGTTTTAGCATTCGGAGCAACATGTTCGTTTCATATGAACAGCAAAAAATTTACCCAAAAATATAATTTCAGCCCGATTTTGCTAACTTTCTCCGGTTTATTGGATTCTTTTTCAGGAAAATACCCTTGATGTTGCACCTGCTTTGATGTTGCGCGTCTCCCGACGGGTAACAATATCAATCTGTTTACGATTGAATCATGCATTGGGAGGCGCGATATCCTGTAACGTGCGACATCACGTGTCAAACAACGAATAACCTGAGATTTTCAAACCGGGAACCGGTTCACATTTTCTAAAAAGCAGAATTTCTTCGAGGTCCTTATCGATATTCCAGGCAGCATGCATCGTAATGGCAGCCCCAAGCGGCGTCACACTCGGGTTCAGCGGTGTGTAAATCTCCCAGTCACTCATCATCGTTGAAAGCAGGCGAAGAAAGATTTCATTGTTGCAAAACCTTCCGGCAAGGAAAAGTTTTTTCACCCGCGTATTCCCCTTTGCCATCCGGATGGACTGTAACTGCATATAAGCCAGGTCGAGGACCATATGATGATAGGCTTCCTCGAAATTGTCGAAAAGCTTCAGGTCGGCACGCTGGAGAAATTTTTCCGGGAACGGCCCTGAACCCTCCATCATTTCCGGGAAGAACTTTTTATACCGGTTATTCTCATGCACGATTTTTTTGATGAATTCAGGATTGAATTTAACGGTTTTAAAATAATCCTCGTCCTTCCTGAAATATTTCGATATCCTGTTGCTCTGGTAAAAATGTTCCTTCCCCAGGTAAATCCGTGAAGCCCTGACAGGCTTGTTCTTGTAATTGATATAGTTCAGGCAATCCCGGGAGATCTCAGCAGTTGTAAGGGGTTCGTTGCTGAAAGGATTGAAGGTAACATTCCAGGTACCGGTAATGGTGAGGATAAACGGATCCTCAAACAAAAGCTGGTATGGGATCAGGGCAGCAGAACTGTCATGAACACCGATTCCACAGGAGATGTTCCGCGTTTTGAACCGGATCTTTTCTGTATTGAATGTATTGATCAGCGGCGGAAAAAGGGAAATCAGCTTTTCCTTGTAGACCCAGTCATGTGGATGCTGTTTATCGAAATCCCAGAGGGAGCTGTGGCACCCGAGACTAGTAATTTCAGAATAGGTCTTCCCGGTATACAGATAAGAAAGATACTGCGGGAAATGCAAGGAATATTTGATCCGCTTGAACAGTTCAGGCTTCCTGTATTTAAGCCAGTATAATTGCAATCCGGAATTGAGGAACCCAAAAACCTCGCTGGATGTCTCCTGGGTAAACTTGTCCTTATCGCCGTATTTTTCGAGAAACGCCTTCAAGAGATCCTTTGGATAAGGCTTAAGATAGTTATAAAGCGGTGTTACCGGTTTCCCATTTTCAGCCAGGTTGACAAGACCGGCACCATATGTCGTAAAATTGACTGCTTCAATATTATACTGGGGCATTTTGATCGCTTCCCGGAAAGTAATCTTGATCCAGCGGGTAAGATCGTCAAGATTTTCGGAGGGAAAACCATCATCGTCAGGGATTTCCTTAAAAGCCACAATATCCTGATGAACAACCTGGTAGTCGCGGTTGAGCAGAATAAATTTCTTATTGGTTTTTCCAATGTCAAAAACGGCTATTACCGATTGCATATGTCAGTTTTAAAGTCCAGTGGCGAATGTATTTTTCCCCCTTTCCCCTATCAACTTTTCCCGTATTTCCAGTTCCCGGTATAATCCGATCGGGTCGAATGCTGCTTCCGCCCTGATCCTCGATTCTGCCAGCAGGGGCCGGACATCCGTCCGGAATGCGTCCTGTAACAGCTCCTGCGCCATCACAACAT
>JAZBOS010000158.1 GCA_036351255.1 Bacteroides sp. | reverse complement strand
TGACCTCTATCCTGGCCGAGGCCTTTCCCAACACCCTGCTGCTGGCCGCTGTGGCCATCCTCTTTGCCATGCTGCTGGGCATCGCCCTGGGCGTGGTGTCGGTGGTGAAGGACAGCCCCGCCATGGGGCGCGTCATCATGGTGTTCTCGGTGCTGGGCATGTCCTTGCCCTCCTTCTTCGCCGCCATCCTCATCGCCTGGCTCTTTGCCTTCGTGCTGGGCGACTACACCGGCCTCAATATGACCGGCAGCCTCTATGCCGTCGACGACTTTGGGCGCGGCGAATACATACAGTGGAAAAACCTCATCCTGCCCGCCCTCACCCTGGGCATACGACCCCTGGCAGTGGTCACCGAGCTCACCCGCAGCTCCCTCCAGCAGGTTATGGCCCAGGACTATATCCGCACCGCCCGTGCCAAGGGCCTCAGCCTCTGGCGCGTCATCACCCGCCACGCCCTGCGCAACGCCATGAACCCCGTCATCACCGCCATCTCCGGGTGGTTCGCCTCCCTGATGGCAGGCGCCGTGTTCGTCGAATATGTCTTCGACTGGAAAGGCATCGGCGTGGTCATCGTCAGCGCCCTCGAAACTTACGACTTCCCCGTGGTGATGGGCGCCGTGCTGCTCATCTCCGTCATGCTCGTGCTGGTCAACATCACCGTCGACATCCTTTACGGGCTGCTGGATCCAAGAGTGAGAATGCAGTAGGGGAGACTTGAGGACTTATGAGACTTAAGGGACTAAAAAGACTTTTGAGACTGAGGAGAAAAGAGGATTAGTGAAGGGGCTCATTTACAAATACTCCAATCACTATCCTTTTTTGCCTGTCAAGAGAAAAAATCCGGGGCGAAAAATATCGGCTAATCATTTTTGACCTTTTGGCAGATCTAGGGCTTTTGAACAAATTAGTTAAACTGCCCGCTTGTCTGCCTTTTTTTTGACTTTCCCCTTATAAATTGGGAGGTTTCTGGTGTTCGAAAAATACGAACGATAATAATCCCAAAGGAAGATTAATACCTGGATTCATGGGCTTAAAATAATAATTAAAATAATAATGAACAATAGAGTAAAACAAATGTTTAAATCAGTCTGGCTCGCTATGTCGCGAAATACTAATTCATAGAAATCATGTCAAAATATATTTGTAAAAAATTTTTTTTTGTTTTTTTAATCTTTCCATTGGTTTCTTTTGGTCAAATAAATTTCAGAAATGAAATCAGTTTACAATCAAATACTAGTTCCCATATTCCGGTTGAAGTTACCGCTTGGTCAGCAGCTTCCTCAAGCGGTAATTCGCAAATGGATAAATTGTCATCCCGAATAGCTGCTGGTTTTGAATCTTTTAATAGAAATACAGAATCTTTAAAAAATAATGAGAAAACCTTTCCCAAGAACTTTGTCAGCTTAAAGTTAGGAGCTGATGATCCTTGGTTTGGGATTGCTTATGAAAGATTATTGAGCCCATACATAGGAACAGAATTTCAAATTGGATTAATCGGAGCTTCTTTAGGGGCTAAATTTTATTTTCCTGCTATCAGAAGTGGACGATTGAATTTTCATGTTGGCGTATTGCCAGGCTGGGGTTTTATGGGCGGCTTAAAGACATATTTCCCAATAGGAATTAATGTACTAACAAAAAATAATTTTAGGTTTAGCCTTGACGCCGGTCCCCGAATCTGGCACGATGATGGCGAAGAAAATTTTCTTGGATTCTCACTAAAAATCGGTAAGGCATTTTAGCATTTGCCTAATGTCCCCATTTATCCTAACAACTTATCCTTCGTTTTCAAATAGTTTTTCAAAAGACTTTTGATAACAAGCTTGACAATTCTTAAGCAATCAAGTGGAGGCCAGCACCCACTTTAAAAAACGGACTACCCAGATAGTTGCGATCGGGGGGCGTTTCTGAAAAGCCTTATGAGTAGGAAGCTAATTTCAAAATAATGACAAAACTTAATTTTAAAATTTTGCTAAGTATTGGTATTGTGTTGCTAACTTTTGCTGGTTGCAGCAAAGAGGAGGAAGAACCTATGCCAACGAATACGGATTTACTAACCAAGGAATGGAATGTTTTAAGTATTGATGGAGAGACTGAAGGTTTCGGGTCCATTTCATTAAAGTTTGAAAAAAGTGGCATGTTGGTCATAGAAGTTACTGATGATGGTGAATCGTTTTCGCAAACTGTCCAGTGGGAATGGGGAGCCAATGAAACGACAATTAAGGTAATATTTTTAGGAGAAGAGCTTATCTGGGTAGTCGACAAACTTACTGCTGATGCCTTTTGGTTTTACGATGAAGAGGAATCGTTTTTTAAACTGGAACCTAAAAGGTAGGTTGATTAAAATTTGGATAAACCGTCCGTCTTTTTTGTTAAAACGAAAAGGGAACAATCCCTTGTTTTTTTCATCATTAGCGAATAGGGTTTTTCTTTTCAAGCCCGAAGCTTTGATTAATACTAACCTTATGGTCTAATAAGTTTATTTGCGGCTCAGTGAAAGGTTGTGATGGGAAGGAGGTGAAATTCCTCCTTCCTGCGCTACCAATTAACTTTTTGCGGTCAGTTTGAATCCTATCTGGAGAAAACAAGGTCTGATTTTAAATTAAACCAATATAATTCTCGTGATGTATTTTAAAAATTCTTCATTAAGCATCAATGCAAACGAGATAATTAATTTCTTCTTTCGTATAGCTGTTTAATGGCCCCTTAAATCATCGGATCAGGCTAAATATTTAATGCGAAAACTTCGCAATGAAAAATAAAACAGCAAAATAAGAGGACCTTCAAAATAAAATGGAAGCATCTGGGCAAAGTGTTGCTTTTTTTCTCGAGAAACAATGTACTTACTCTTTTTCCTGATCCTTATTTTGGGCAAGTTTAAGAAACAACACAACGAACAAAAGAACAACCAAAAAACAACTTTGATAGTTCTTGAAAAATATTTTGTTAAACTGACAAACAAAAGTTGAGACCAGAAACAACTTAAATAAACGGTGCGTAACCGAAAAGCAATATGAGTAGGAAAATTAAATTCAGAAAAATGAAAATAAAATTTGCGATGCTTTTTATAGCATTATTTACCTCCTGCTTTTCATATGCTCAAAATTTTAAAGGACATGTTTCTGGGACATTAGGAATAATTAATACTAAAGTGCGAGTCCAATATGAATTACCACTAAAAGATAGAGCAAGTTTCGGTATAAATATGAATTATTATTTGCAAAACTGGAAAGGCCCTGTTTTTGAACCATTTATTAGAATATATAGAAAAAAAGAGGGTAATACAGAAGGTGTTTTTGCTCAGGCCAAAATGATATATGGAAATCTCTTGGGAAATTATAATTCTTCTGCTGGAGATTTAGAAGACATAAGATCGCCTATTTATGGTTTTGGCTTAAATGCTGGATACAAATTTTTGTTTGGAAAACATTTTACAGTTGAGCCTTTATTAGGTTTAAGATTACTTTCAGCTCCTTCAAATCTTGGTGATGAGACGGATTGGTATTTAAGTACAGGTTTTCCCTTAGACTTTCAGCTTAAATTTGGTTTTCAATTCTAAGTAATTCACAAAAACCAGCCCATAAACGCACCTACCCGTAAGTGGGGCGGATGTGGGTTATTTTACATTTGTGCTTCTAATAAAATAATTTGGAAATTGAAAGTGTATTGCTTCGTAAGCCCCACCAGCAGGTAGCTGCCAAATGTTAAAGACATATTTTGATCGAATGGGATAGGCAGGTTTTGAGCGTGGAAAGACTCCGGGCTTCTTAAACGCTTCCTCAAATTGAAAAAGAAAAGAATGGCTGAAAACAATGGCTGGCCGAAGAAAAGCCTGAAAACAAATTTAGAGGTACCTTCAAAAAAGATAGTGGCTTTTGAGAACAAAGCTGCAGCCTGGGATATTTGCCTGGGTTTCAAGTGTGACCAGGCTCCATCGCAAGCCATGTTTTGCGCGAAGCCATGAACCCCGCAATCAACGCCATCTCCCGTTGGTTTGCCACCCTGATGGCTGAGGTTGTCCCGCTAATCTCCGTCATGCTCGACTCAATGGTGAGAATGCAATAGGGGAGACATTTGAGACTAAAATGACTTGAAAGATTAAAGAGAAAAGGAGGCATTAAGAACGGGCTCATCCAAGAATACTCCATTCAATATCCTTTTCAGCCCGGCACAGGTGGCAAAAAACCGCGTTAAGGTGAAAGTTTGTTAGCCTTTTCAGCCTCCCCCATTTTTTAAGCCGCCTGGCGGCGGCAGTTTGGTGGGGCCTGTTTGATTTTTGCCCGTCTTTCCTCCTCCCGTTACCCTTCCAGCGGCATTCCAAGGTCGGCTGAAAATGGTTTAAACACGAGCATGGGACGAGCATGGTCTTACCCGGATAGGAAATTGATGGATGAAAAGAACCAAAGAAATTTCCGAAATTCTTTAACGCAATCCTGGTGCCATAGATTCAAGAATAAAAAAACTTGGATTGTCATTTAAGCAGGGTTGATCATTTTCCTCCTTACCAAGTCCTTACCAAGTCTTTACCAAGTCCCTTTTAACTCTCAGCGGAAGCGAACATGAAACGGAGAGGGTATGGAGATGGAAGGGATCTGGTGAAGGGAGGGGATGGTGTATTATTTTTTATTTGGGCTGGATCTTTTTTGGTGGTAATTATTTTCGGGGCATTGGTTCATCTCCGAAAAAGAAGGCTGCACAAAAACTCATTACATTTGTGCATAATAGTATCGATGGGAAATTGCTCCTGACCCTCAGGTAATTTCTTGCTGAGGGTGGAGAACCTTGCTATTTAACCACAAATTCCCTAATGGATATGTTTGCAGAATTCCTGGTTTCATCAGCAGCCTTTGTTTTGTTTGCTTTCTGGGTTTTCAGGGTAAAGTTCCGGAAAGACTATTTCAGGCGGGGAAAACTTTCCTTCCTCACCCTGATGCTTGGGATCCTGGTTTTTGCTTTTCACGGGAACTTGCTTTACCTTGCATTGCCCGCCAGGTGGCCCTGGCTGCCGGAGATGAATGGAAGCACTTTTCTCCAGATAATTTCTTTATTTTTCCTGGGAACGGGGATAATTATCCTGCTGGTGGCCTGGTCAGGAATCGGCACAAAAATCAGCCTGGGGCAGGACCAGGGCAGGCTTTGTACCACCGGGCTTTATCGGTATTCGAGAAACCCGCAGTTGCTTGGCTATGGCCTTGTCCTATCGTATTTTGTCATCGGGTATTTTTCCATTCCGGTCTTTTTATGGTTTCTGACCTATTGCATCGCTGGCCTTTTTATGGTTCAAACGGAAGAAGCCTTCCTGGCTATGAAGTATGGGGATGAATACCAGGCCTATTGCAGGGCCGTCCGCCGGATTATTTGATTGCAGCAGAACCATGCCGGTGATTGCTGGCAAAGTTTCTGACTTCAATCTTATTCCTATAAAAATGGGTAGCTTTTCAATTCGATGCTTCCTTAATCATTTATAAAAAACTGGCGAGATGCGATTGAATTCAAAAAACATTAATTTTGAATGGGCTAGTGGAAGTAAATCCTTCCTCCATTGAAATTGATCCATGAGCATTAGCCGAAAAACAGCACTTTTCCTTGCAAAGGTTACGCCCATTGCCATCCTGTTTTTAATCTCGCTGATCCAGTGGTCGTATGCGGTGAAAAGCAATATGGGAAAAACGCTTCCATTGATCGTCATCGTTGTTGAAGCAGTTTCCCTTTTTGTCCTTGCCTCCCTCATTATATTTATCCTGTCAAAGGTGGGGAATAAGCTCCGGTCTTATCCTGCCAGGCTGATCCTCACTGCGGGATTGTATTTTTTCGCCCTTGCAGCGAGTTTAATTTCCTCCATTGCAAGGGATTTAACGGGATATGATCCCCTTACCTTTGACAGTTATTTTTTCATCAGGAGCCTGAATTTTTTCTTCCCCATCATCCTGGTGGTTGTGGTCTATGCCCTGGTGAGAAACCGGATGGACCTGGCCGTTGAACGTGAAAACAAGCTCAGGGCCGAGAGCCTTGCTCAGCAGGCCAGGTGGATGATGCTCAGGTACCAGGTGAACCCGCATTTCCTGTTTAATGCCCTGAATACCATCCGTGCGTTAATAGGACGCGATGATGAGCAAGCCCGGAAAATAGTGACCGAAATGTCAGAATATTTCCGGTTCAGCCTTTCTGTGGAGAAAAAGACCCTGGTGACCGTTCAGGAGGAGATGAACGCCGTAAAGAATTTCCTTGAGATCCAGCGGATCCGGTTTGAGGACCGCCTGGTGGTGACCACCCATGAAGATGCTAATGCCAAAAATCTCCTGATTCCTGCATTCACCATTCAGACCCTTGCCGAGAATGCAGTGAAATATGGTTTGAAGACTTCCGGAAAAACCATCAGGGTAGCGATCAGCATTGTCCGGGAGGGGGAAAAATTAAACATTGTGGTTAGAAACACTGGAAGAATTTTTCATGCTCCCGATCATCAAGCCAGGGAGGAGGGAACCCGGAAAGGCCTTGAGAATCTGAAGGAAAGGCTTGCGTTCCTTGACAAGGATTATGGGTTTTCGCTGGCGGAAACCAATGGGATGGTTGAGGCAAGGGTGACCATCAGTGTAAAAAGTTTAAACCATGAAGCAGTGGAAAGCATTGATCGTTGATGATGAGCCCCTGGCAAGGCTTGAACTGATGCGCCTGCTGGAGGATTATGAACAGATCAGCATCATAGGCCAATCGGGGACGGTACCTGAGGCGCAAAGACAGATCGAAAGCCTGTCACCCGACCTTATCTTCCTGGATATTGATCTCGGCCCAAAATCGGGCTTTGATCTGCTCAGTTTGGTTGAGAATAATTTTCAGACCATTTTTGTAACTGCCTTCGACGCTTATGCCTTGCGCGCCTTCGAGGTGAATGCACTGGATTATCTTTTAAAGCCCATTAACCCGGCCCGGCTGGAGGAGTCTGTTGCCCGCCTGGGAAATCCCTTCGTGGGAAAGGCCCCGGTATTCCTTAAACCTTTTGATAAGATCCTGGTCAATGTTGGCCGGACCACCCGGTTTATCGGGGTGGGTTCGATTGAATTCATTGAGGCCAATGGCGATTATACCAATATTTATACTCAGGAAGGAATGATGGGAACCTTGCACCACACCATCAGGAAATGGATGGAACGGCTGCCTTCAGCCATGTTCTGCCAGGTGCACCGGTCCTTCATTGTGAATATCAACGGCATAGAACGGATCCAACCGAAAGAAAACGGAATCAAGGAACTAATTACAAAAAACAATAAAGTAAAAATCCCTGTCAGCAGAAAATACAGCAAATGCCTCAGCCATTGGAAAATATAAGGCATAATTGATGTGAACCCTGGGAGTCTGGACCCAGGCTGAAAGGATGATGATGTGAGATTGTCATTCATCGAAAAATCTGATCTTTTATCGAAAAAAAATCAATTTGGCTTACTGCTACATCTATTATTGTGATGATTTTTTCACAAAATGATTGTAGCCATGAAAAAGCTAAACTTTTTTTTTGTTTCACTTCTTGTCATTTCAAACTGTTCTTCAGCTCAAAGTTATGATAGGCTTAACCAGTCATTGGACAGCATCCTCTCTTCCTATTATCAAAAGGGGAAGTTCAACGGGAATGTCCTGGTGGCCATTGATGACAGGGTAATTTTCCATAAATCCTATGGCTTTGCTGACCTAAACAAGGCCATCCCCCTGGACACCAATTCGGTTTTTTGCCTGGCATCGCTCAGCAAGATTTTTACCGCTTCAGCCATTCTTATGCTGGAGGCTGAGGGTAAATTATCCATTGAGGACAGGATAAGGAAATTCCTCCCGGAACTCCCCACCTTTTATAATCCGGTCAAAATAAAGCACCTGTTATCCCATACCTCAGGGATCCCAATAGATCAGAGAGGCTGGCAATCGAAGATCGACACCGATAATTCGGATGTCATGGCATTTCTTGTCAGCCAGAACAAGCTTGAATCTTTCCCGGGAGAGAAGTACAGGTATTCGAACGAGGGATTCAACTTGCTGGCCATGATTGTCGAAAAGACAAGCGGGCAGAGCTTTCCAGAATTTGTTGAAGAAGTCGTATTCAGTAAGTTAAACATGGGAAGTAGTTTTGTTCGCCCCGCTGTTCCCGGGGAAGCCAGGGAGCACATTGTGAGTTCTTACGTCAATGGCAGTCAGGCCGACTGGCCTTTGTTTTCTTATGGACCAGGGGGCGTTTATTCAACCACGGGCGACCTGGCAAAATGGGATAAGGCCTTTTTTAATTTTTTGGTTTTGAGTGAAGCAGCCGTCGCAAAGGCCTTAACTCCTGTCAGGGTGAATGAAAAGCCGCAAAACTATGGCTATGGCTGGGGAATTATTTCAATGGGGGGCAAAACCATTGCAGGCCACACGGGGGGCATGTTTGGCTTCCGAAACCTTTACGAAAGACAACTGGAGGATAAAGTCACCATTATTATCCTGTCAAATATCGGGGATGAAACGCCCCTAATGGCGATCAGGGAGCAAATTAATCGCCAGCTTGTCCATGTCTTAAATTAAATATTCTGACCATGAGGCAAGCACGCATTCTCATACTGGCCCTTTTGTTTTTTGATTGTCTTTTGGGTGCCCGTGCAATGGCCCGGCCAGGCCCCATCCTTCAACAGATGGGTGACGTTACCACACCATCCCCTGATTTTCTGAGAAACAGGATTATCCCTATTCTTTTGATTTCCCTGGGGGTAGGAATCACCGGCATGTGGACGGCAGATATCGTTTTGGGAAAATTCTCGGACCGGGGAGGGTTTTTCAATTGGCGTGAAGGAGAGAACATGCTCTGGCCGCATATTTCGGCAGAACTGCTCATGGCCATTGGTTTGATCATGGGAGGGGCAGGATTGTATGGCGGGAAAGGCTGGGGTTTATTCCTGTCCCTGGCGGCCCTGGGTGCCCTGACCTATTCATCCGTCAACAGCTCAGGATGGGTCATTGCGGATAAAAAACGGCTCCCCTATGGTGTTCCCATGTGGATCAGCTTGGGCGTGGCCATTCTTTCATTGTTTTTCCTGATAAGTTAATGCAGGCCATAATCCGGAAAAATCCACGAGAAATGTTTAAGCCAATGAATTATTTTTCAAAAAAAAGGAGACCACTTTTGAGCTTATGGATAAGCCTGGGGTTGAGCCTGGGGTTATTCCCCATGAGAGGTTTGCCCCAGGCAGCAGACTTTGAATTTTTTCTTGTTAAGGTTGACAGCCTGGAGCAGATTGGGGACTTTGAAGAAGCGGAAAATCTGCTCTCAGAATGTCTGGAGAACAATGACGAACATTGGTTTGACTGCTCAAAGAAAAGCATTGCCATGAATGAGAAGCTTGGCAATTATTCCGACAATCTTTCCATTTTTAACCAGGCGCATGAAAGCGAGTATTTTTATTTCATTCACAGGCAGATGCCAAAATATGCCGGGTATTTGGAACTCCCGGGTTTTGATTCAATAGCACGGAGAGATCTTTTATTGCGGCAAAGGGCAAATGAAATTTCGAGAACCATTTATGAGGTTCAACTGCCTCAGCATTATGATCCATCCCGAAGTTATCCCCTGGTTTTTATTTTTCACGGCGGGGGCAGATCCATGGTGCAAGCGAAAAAACACTGGCAGGTCCATGCGCTGGACCATGGATTCATAAAGGTTTTCCTGCAAAGCTACCGTCATTTTGACTCCAATACCTTTGGGTGGGGATCATCGGATGAAAGGCTTGACAGGGATGTAAAAGGGATTTATGAAGAAATTTTATCCGTTTATCCTGTTGATACTACAAATATACTTGCTGCCGGAATCAGTGCGGGTGCCACTGCGGCCATCGACCTTTCCCTCCGGAAAGTAATACCAGCCAAAGGTTTCCTGGCTTTCTGCCCTGATTTGCCGCGGTTTTTGGATGAAAACCCTGCCTTGCTTCTGAATAATGATATCCGGGGCTATGTCTCAACAGGTTCCGAGGACCCATTTCGTGACCGGGATCAAGTCCTGGCAACTCTTTTTAAAGGATTAGATGTACACTGCAAATTTGTTTCAGAACCAGGGCGCGGCCATGAATATCCCGTAAATGAAAGCTTGACGATAAGCGAGGGCCTGGCCTTCATTTTGAATCAGGAAAAGATTGGCGGGGGATTTGAAGAAGTTATTTCAGGAGCCATTGCGAAGGGGCTCTGCAGGGGATTGTCCATAGCGATCGCTGATAATAACCAAATATTGTATTATAATTTCGGCAAGTTAAATCACGAATCTTCGGATACTCCAAATCAGCAATCCATTTTTGAGATTGGGTCGGTCAGCAAGCTTTTTACGATTTTTATTTATCAGGCACTGGCTGAAAGAGAAATTGTAAGCCCTTCAGATCGTGTGGGATATTATTTGCCCGAAATCACAAATCCAGCCGTAAGCGACATGACCCTTGGCCTGCTGGTAAACCATACTTCAGGCTTGCCTTCGATGCCTGATAATTTGCCCGAAAGTGAAGCGGACAAAGGAATATCCTCTTATACCGATGAGGATTTTATTGCTTTTCTGAACAGGTTGCATATTGAAGATTCACAAAATATGTTTGTCTATTCCAATGCCGGGATAGCCTTACTGGGGCTGGTCATTGAGCGGGCTTCAAAGAAAAGCTACCATGAACTGCTGCAGGGGTTTGTTATTGCAAATTTTAACCTGGAAAATACGTTTATCAAAGTTCCGGAATCAAAGCAAAAGGAATTTGCTTCCGGCAGCAAAGAGGGAATGGATATTGACTATTGGGAGATGGATAATGTGCTGGCACCCACCGGGGGGATCCGCAGTTCTGCAGAAGATCTTGTAAAGTTTTTGTGCTACACGCTGTATTCAGAAAATTACGCTTCAATCAGAAATTCCATGATAAGAGACCCTTTGCAGATAGGAGAGGGATTGTCCTATGCTTCTGCCTGGTTTATTCAATCAATTGATGACAGGGATTATTTCTGGGTATCGGGATCTACTGGCGGATTCAGCGCCTTTTTGGGTTTTTGCAAGGAAAATGACAGGTGTGTTGTTATGCTAAGCAATTCAAGTCTGGGGCTCAAGGAGGCTGGCTTGCAGTTGTTGAGTAAAAGCAATTAATTGAACAGGAATGACCCGGTCATTTTGGATATTTAATGACAAGGGATTACTACCAAAACTTTTAAAATGAAACATTCAGAAAATGTTAAAGCGGCCATGCTAAGCATGGTTCTCGTCCTTTCGCTGACCATCAATGGAATATCCCAGGTTGATCTAGGGGACGATTTTTTATTGACTACAACCTGGGGTGGGAGTGCCCGGATAAACATGTTTAACCCCGGCGAAAATTCCCCTGGTTGCCATTCCACAGCTTTAGCCCAGATTTGTTATTATCACAGGCTTCAGCCACACGGGGTAAAGGAATATGTGACAAGTCAGGGCTATGAAGTAAACCTAAATTTTGATGATCATCAGTTCAACTGGGATTTGTTTCAAGCGGTCCTGAACGATGAAACGCCAGAGGAATCAGCCAGGGAGATGGCGCTTTACAGTTATTTCATGGCCTCCATGGTTGAGAAAAACTTTGGAACCGGGAGCTACCAGAAAAAGTTTCATAAAAAGCAGTTAAGGGAACACCTGGATGCAAAGGTGCGTGAACGGTTTGGCTACAAGTCCTTTCCCCTGAACAGGCGGAGGATCAAAGGCATTTTCCGTAAGGAGATTGACAGCAAGCGTCCGGTTTATTTTCACTATACTGATTTTAATGGGGGAGGCCACAGCGTGGTTATTGATGGATATCAGGAAATTAATGATGAATTCTGGGTTCATGCCAATTTCGGCTGGGGTGGCAAGCGCAATGGCTGGTACAAATTTGAGAAGGATTGTTTTCTTGAAAATACCAAGCTTGAGCTGGTTATTACTATTAAACCGGTGTGAGGAAAACCAGCCTTGATAAATATGGGAAAAAGTATGTCATTGCTTCCGTTTTTCTGGTCATTGTTCAGATGGGGATTGTTTTTGCATCGGCTGGAAATACAGGGCTCCCGCGCGCATGGATTTTTGCTGCTGTAAACTTGATTTATTCCATGCTTGCCATCCTTGTCTTTTATAAAATAAATCCCAATCTTTTAAATCAAAGAGGGAAAAACCATGAAAATGCTGTTAAGTGGGATGTTATTCTCGTTAAGATCAATAATCTCAACATGATATTCTTACTACCTTTGATTGTTGGGCTCGACTTAAGGTTTGATTTTTTGCCCTTGAATGAATTATGGCAAATTCCGGGCTATTTACTCTTTATCTTTTCGAATGTTTTGGTCCTTGGATCTATGATTGCAAATAACCATTTCGAGGCCCACGTGAGGATACAGAGTGAAAGAGCGCATGTTGTCGTTAAAAGCTGGCCATACAACCTGGTTCGGCACCCCGGTTATTTTGGCGTAATTCTTTGGTTATTTGCATTTCCACTTATTATCGGTTCTTTTGCCGGAATCATTTTTTCAGCCTTTATTTCTTCCGGTTTTATTATTCGCACCCGGCTTGAGGACAACTTTCTTTCAAAAAACCTGAAAGGATACAGCGATTACAAAAAAGAAGTTCATGATCGTATTTTCCCCGGAATTTGGTAAGAGACTTAAAAAGAAACCAATGAAAAACAAAATCCTTCTCACATTACTGGCCATTTCACTCACCTTTTTTGGTTGTAAGCCAGAGCAAAGAATTGAAAAAATTCAGGATTTAACGATTCTTCATTTAACAGGTTCTTCATATGAACAGGGGCTGGCACATGGGAAGTTCCTTAAAGTTCAAATTGAGGAGACCATTATTAAATGGAAAAATGAGGTTGAGGAAACATACCAAACCGACTTTCATGCTGTTATTTCTGATTTTTTTGATAAAACAGGGTTTGTAAAAGAGATTGAGATGATTTGCCCGGATATTCTCGAAGAGGTTAAAGGTATTTCCGATGGTTGCGAAATAGATTTTGAAACCATGCTGGCGTTTCAGCTCAGCGAGGAGATTGATGCGCTATCAGTCGACTTTCAGGGAAACCACTGTACAACGATCAGCATCAATAAAAGCGGAGATCAACCAACCATTTTGGCTCAAAACATGGACCCGCCGAAATTTCTTCACGGATACCCCACCTTGTTGCATATCACGGATAAGGATACTAGGATAGAAAGTTACATTTTAACTTTTCCGGGGTTTATTGGATTGGATGGCATGAATTCGCATGGGGTTGGCATTGCCTGTAACGGGATTTCGATGCTAAACCATTCCGACAGGGGATTGCCCGTTTCTTTCATCGTCAGAAAAATTCTTCAAATGCCTGGCGAAACGGAAGCCTTTGAATTTATTGAAAAGGTCCCGATTGGCATTCCCCAAAGTTTTACCATGGGAGGGATCCGCGAAGCACGGTGTTATGAGTGCTCAGCAAACCAGAAAAAACGATTCTATCCTTTTGATAACAAGAATATTACGCTCCATACAAATTTTTCGGGTTCAAACCGTGACTTTAGTCAGCAGTTTATTGATCTTCTGAAAACTTATGGGAAAACCATTGACGATCCCTATTACTGTCCACGCTTTTACCTGGCCTATGATAAAATTCTGGAGGCGGAGAATATGCTTAATGCAGAAACCATTCAATCCATCCTCAGCCATACAGAACCGGAAATTCATCCAATTTCCAACGAAAACACATATGGATGTCTGGTGATGGTTTTATCTGAAAATCCGGTATTGTACATAGCCCCGGGAAAACCCGATGAAACGGAGTTTGAAATATTGACGTTTCATTAACCGCTGAACCATGAAAACATTCGAAAAATCTCTCCTGGTCATTCTGATATTTCTTTTAGGGTTTTGGCAATTTGGCTTTCCCCAGCATTTGTCTTACAGCCAGCTTGTAGCCGATGCCAGGCAGCTATCCAAAACCATTGAGAATTGCCATCCGGATCCTTATATGAATATGCAGGGGAAAATCGGATATCATTTAACCCTGGATAGCCTATTATCGGATCTGCCCCCGGAAGGTATGGAAGCCGATGATTTCTGGTGGGTGCTGTCTGGTTTCCTGGCAAAAATCGAGGATGGGCATACCTTCCTATTCCCTTTAAAATATCCTGATACCAGCAACCCCCATGGGATTCCATTATACTTTTCGGTTCTTGCAGACTCTTCTATGGTCATCAGCAAGGTCTGCAATGCAGAGCATATTCCCCTGATTGGTTCAAAGGTTCAAAAGATTAATGGAGAGCCTGTAGACCGGTTGCTGGAGAAAGTGGCTTCCCTTTATCCTATGGAAAACCTTTTCGACCGGTTCAGAAATTTGAGGGTTTACTTGTGGTACTCGGATTACCTGGAGCGATTGCTGCCCGGTTGGAGTAAGGGTGTCCCAATTGAAATGGAGTTAAGGGATAAGTCCGGGAATTTTCTTAGGGTTTTGATGGATACCGGCGGAGAAATGAGTTATAGAATCATAGAGGGTGGGTCTTCCATGCTACCATTGCCGGATGTAAAACAATGTGATTTCGTTTTTGACTGGATTGGTGAAGGCAGGGATGTTGGATACCTCCGTTTGGAGAAACAGGATGAGTTTAAAGAATACGCAGAACAAGCAATAAGCGGTTTGACTTATATCCAGGACGATGGTGTGCGGGCTGCATACAGGAATCAATATTTGACCTACGCAAAAATTTGGTATGAGAGGTATTATGGTTCTTCGGCCCCAGACAGCCTTGAATTAATAATCGAAAAACTCCCGTCGTTTGCCAGTTTCATGCAAGGAGTGGTTACTCGAATGAAAGAGAAAAAAACAAAAACCTTAATTATTGATTTAAGAAACAACAGGGGCGGTGTGTCTTTAATGTCAGAAATGCTTGTTTACTTTCTTTTCGGCAAGGAACACCTTTATAATTTGCATAAGGACAGCTATGAAGTGACTTTTCTTTCACCCTTGGCGATTGATGCTGCATCATCACTGAAACCGGAGTTGATAAATGAATCCCGTGGAGATGCCCAAAGGCTTCCTCTTCAGGCGGGGGATTATGATTTTTTTTCACTTAAATCCTGGATGGAAAGGGATCAGGGAAATCAGTCCCGCATTTTGCCGGACTCCAATTTCGAGAGCACGACCACTTTTCATTCGGAATACGTTTCAGGAAAATATGCTGGATATTACTGCCCTGAAAACATTTTTGTTGTTGGAAGTTCCGAAACATTTAGTGCAGGTTTCGAAACGCTTGTTAAGCTGGTAAAGAGTGGGGCTATCTTTGTTGGAGTTCCACCCGCCCAATCGGGAAACTGCTTTGGGATGGGCGTTGAACCTCTTCAGGGGTTGACCAATTCCGGAATTCGATTCCAGGTTTCCGTTAAAAAGATTTGGACCTTCCCTGAGGATAAGGGAAAAGGTTATCTGCTTATTCCCGATATTCCGACAGGGTATACTCAATACAGAAATCATGGATGCGATCCTAATACTTCAATTCTGATGATCCTCGATAGCATTGCTCATTGAGGTTTAAATAACGGGTCAGGCAACATGAGGCAGCGATCTAATTTATTGATTTTTATGATTTTGCTTCTTCCTCTGGCGGAATCATGTCATCGTGGAAACAATACTATTGAGGAAGCGATTTTGGATGCGTTTGAAGAAACTGATGGAATGCCTGAATTTCAGATTACACTTAATTACACATATATTTCATCCGTGCAAGGGGTAAGATGTTGCATTCCAACCCAATTCATTCTTTTCGATGACATTCTTCAGTTTCCAGGTTTTACAGAGCGTATTGCAGAAACCCTGTCCTCCGAATCCCAGAACCCCCAAACCACTATTCATATCCCTTTTCGTTTACTTGGCTTTTCGGCCGGTGGGTTTGGCCCTCCCATTTCCCTAAACCAGAACGATCCAGTGGAAAAAGAGATTGAGGAGGAATTAATAGCCCAATTAAGTAAAAGTATTGATCTCCAATTTAAAAGCAACAGCAGGGAGGAATGGTTGAAGCTGCCGAAAAGCCTCCGCTTTGAGGTTTTATCATTTATTGAAGTGATTGGAAGTGCTGCATTCATTTTAGATCAGTATACTAAACCAATATTGGAGAACACGGGGATTGACATGGAGACTAGCGATTCTTCAGCTTACGCTATTCTTTCGGAACCATGGAATAACAGGCAGTTAACCAGTTTTAGATCTGTTGATTGCATTGGATATGCAGATTTGAGAAAACTTTCCTTTGCCTCACGCCTGGTTAGTGAACAGGTTCTGAAACTCATTAATGCTTTGCCTGATACTATGGATCAGTCGTTTACAGGATGTTTTATAGAAAGCAATTTGGGCAGGATTTCCATTTTCGGTTCAAAGAACGATACTATCCTTGGAAATAACTGCCTGACCATTGATATAGGTGGCGATGATAAATATCTGGGAAATATCGCCTCGAGTGGTATCTCCATTCCTGTTTCCATTGTAATTGATAAGGAAGGCGACGACAGCTATAATGCTGTTAATGGATTCCTTTCCCTTGGTTTACTAGGTATCAGCATTTTATTTGATCTGGATGGGGATGATTCCTATGCTTCCGGGAATCCCGGGATGGCTTCGTCGTTATATGGGACTTCGCTGATTTTTGATGTAAAAGGGGACGACATCTATGCCAGCACTTCAAGTTTTTCCCAGGGATCAGCAATGGTTGGCGTTGCCATGCTTATGGATCAGGAAGGGGATGATCACTATTACTGCAGCAGTTACTCACAAGGGTTTGGTTCCACACTTGGGGTAGGAATGCTTGTCGATTTAAAGGGGAACGATTGCTATGGAAAGCATCCAAAGATGGAGGATCCCTTGTCTTTTGTTCAGGGAGCTGCTAAGGGTCGCTGGGCCGAGGCCACCGACGGGCAAAGTCTGGGCGGCGGTTACGGCTTCCTGTTCGACTTTGAAGGAGATGACAGCTACCATGCTGAAAGCTTTTCCCAAGGTTCTGCCTATTACTTTGGTGTAGGCGCCCTTTATGACCAGAATGGGAGGGATACCTATCGTTCAATATCCCATAGCCAGGGCTATGCTGCACACTTTGCTTTGGGCAATCTCATGGAGATTCAAGGAGATGATTCATTCAACCAGGATTCTGACAAAAAAGCTATTACCCAAATCATCGGTGGTGGAAGAGATTTTTCTGCCGGTCTTTTTCTGGATTATAGCGGGAATGATTCCTATGTCTTCGGCAACAGGAGTGCCGGAATCGGAGACTTTAACGGAATAGGAATTATGTGTGACCTTCACGGTAATGATGGCTATACCTGGTTTAAGAATGACATGAACCGGGGTTCTCCTTCAATGGGTGGGGTCGCCGGTTCAGAAAAGGGAACCAGCATCGGTTTCCGGCTTTTTAAACCTAAATCGCCAGGGTCCCTGGGTCTTTTCAGCGACAATCAGGGTGATAATAATTTTTTCAAAACAGAAGAATGAAAACGATTTTCATCCTGCTTGCTTTCACTTTCCTGGCTAGGATTGATGTTTTTTCCTGTACAGCTTTCTGTCTGAGAAACCAAGAAAACATCATCGTGGCTAAGAATCTTGATTGGGAAACAGACCAGGGATTTGTTATGGCAAACCCTTCAGGAATTCATAAAGAATCGTTTACGTTAAAAGGCAAGGTCATTGAGTGGACATCAAGATACCCAAGCTTGACCTTCAACCAGTTTGGAAAGGAGTTCCCATTGGGTGGGATGAATGGCTGGGGCCTTGCAATGGAAGAACTGAATAATGAAAGGGTGGAGTTGTATTTGGATTCAAACCTTAATCAGCTAAACGAGTTTCAAATTGTCCAATTTGTACTTGACAACTGCAAAAGTGTGAAGGAAGCCATTTCATTGGTTGAAGAAATTCAGCAAGAGGCCATTGTTCAATCTTTGCATTACTTGATTGCCGATAGTACTGGTGTTTGTGCAGTAATAGAATTTGACGGACATGGTTTTAAATCCACAATTTGTACAGGTTCAAATTACCCGGTGCTCAGCAATAACAGGTATTCAGAGTCGCTGAAATATCTCAGATTTTTTGAGGGTTATGGAGGGAACCTCCCGGTGGTAAAAAGACCCGGTTCAAACGAACGGTTTGTTTATGCGGTGGAAATGTTAAATACATTTTCAAATCAAAACCCGGTTGAATATTCTTTTCATGCTCTGGATAGCATACGACAGGAAGATACTCGCTGGAGCATTGTTTACGATCTGAAAAAAAAGAAAATTTATTTCAGGTTTCACGCCTGCAATAGAATCAAGGTGTTCGATATGGCTCTGATTGATTTTCCTTCTTTGGAGCAGACCATTGGCTGTAATTTGGCAAACTGTTCCTGTCTTGGGGTAATGCACTTCTCTGCTATTTCTCCTGAAGAGAATTCCGGCCTTTTAAAAAATATTTCAGTTGAAATGGATGCATCCATCCAAAAGATCCTTTCCCGAATGGCCTTCTATGGAAACCGGTTCCTGAAATAATGATTGCCGTGAAAGTCTTAATCCGTTTTTTTATTGCTGCTTTCTGGCCTTCCTGCAAAGGAAGAAATACATAAAAGATCAGCAACAAAACGTCAATGATTAGGAAAGGGTAATATTTCCCGTTGCAGCAGAAGCACGTTTTTTTATATTTAATTTTTTTGAGGGAATTGCTGGCTTTCTTAACCTATCTGGAAAAATCCTTCAAAGATGCCTTCCTAATTTTTAATCTGTATTTTTCAAGGCCCTTCATTTTTTTACTTCTCTGGGAAGGAGCAATGCCGGGGGGAAGGGGGCAAAGAGGAGGATGCATTTGTCATGGCTTTTCCTGCCAATCGGTGGCTCCTACGCGACTTTTTCCCCCATCCCTATCCCCATGCCCCATGCCTATAATTTTAGAAACAATCCTTTTATTTATCACCGCGGAAAAATTTGAGAATAATTATTATTGGAAAGTACTTTGTAATTCAAAGTTTTATAAATTTGTACTCCCGTTTTATTGTGGATTTAGTTAATGTTAACTGAATTGGCTGGATAGGAAATGTGAATAAAAAAGAAGGATCATGAAAAGCCAATTGGTTGTTTGGGATAATGTGGGCTGGTTTTTTGGACTGGTGTTTTTGTTCATTGGATTGGTGAATACGTTTTGGGGCAATGATCCTTTTTTCGGGGTTTTTATTGTGCTGCTGTCGTTGGTATTTTTTCCGCCTGTGAATGTCATTCTGAAGGAATGGACCGGTTTTTCCATTCATTACAGAATAAAAATCCTGCTAGGTCTTTTCATTCTTTGGGCCGCCCTGGGGGTGGGGGAGCTGTTCAATAAAATTAATATGATGCTGATGGAAATTTTTTAAAGTCTTGGGCGTTTTATCCTTATTCTTTAAGAATGTCTTTGGTTTTGAAGTTGGTTTTTCTGCAGGATTGTCAGTGCGCCATTGCAATGTGCGGTTGTATCAAAAGAAAGGATTTGAGAGGATGAAATTTAAAGCAATGATCCTTGTTTTTTTGGTCACGCAGTTTGGTGGCTGTACAAACCCGAAGGCCGACTATGAGCAGATAGCAAGCTACCAGGACCATAGCGTTCCTGAACTTGAAATTGAAGCATCTGATTCAAGCAGGGTTTTAATTATTATGCCTCATGCTGACGATGAAACGGTTGCCGGGGGCCTTATTGCCTTATTAAGGGAAAAAGGAGCAACCATTCACTTACTTACCTTGTGTGAACACGACACAGTGCGTGTGGAGGAACTGCATTGCTCAGCATCCAAACTTGGCATTGAAAAAGTGGAGATTGCTGGTTTTGTCAACAATACCTGGGATGACATTATGGAAGAACATGTCATTTTCTGGTATGACCACCAGGACAGCATTAAACAAGTGATTGCAAACAAAATCAATCTTTTCAATCCGGAAATTCTCATCACCTATGACAGTGAGATAGGGGGCTATGGCCATCCTGAGCACCGGATATCAGCGAAACTGACAGAAGCCATTTTTTATGAAAACAGGGATCATCCTGCATTCAGTCCTGAAATAATCTTTCAGATCACTCTTACGGAGAAACTTGAGGAGTTTCTGGTGGCCAACACACCCGGTTATGATTTGTCCATAGAATTAACAGGCAGTATGGGATTGCCTGATCCCGATGTTTCGGTTGATATCAGGAAATACTGGAAGATAAAAAATGAAGCGGCGCAATGTCATCAGTCGCAAATCCGCATTTTGAGAAGGTTCTTCATTGTTTATGATGAAAGGTTTGAGGCGGAACACATACTGGCCTTTGGTAAAGAATATTATAGAACAGTCGAGAAATAAAGCAGGACGGATTGAGGGGGACAATTGATTTTTGGCTAACATACTTTCGCCGCTACGCGGCTGATTAGGGAAATAGGATTGAACTTTCCAACCATACTATCGCCGCTACGTGGCTAATGGGGAGGGGAAATATGCAAAAAAACCCGGGAGCAAGGCGAAGTCCTGCATCCGGGGTTTTTGTTTGGTTAAATTGCTTTTTAAAGGAAGGATTATTGCTCCTGTTTCTTTCCCAGCTTTTTTTCGATGATCACGCTGGCTAAAAACCAAATCAGCAATGAGATCAAAAAAATGGTAATACCAGTGAGGGTTGTGATCATGGAGACTTTTATTCCTCCGTAAACCATCGCCGGGGAAATGTCACCGGCGTGTTCTATAACTGAAAAGGCTTCATATAATCCAATCAGTTGCCCCAGGATTCCTGTGATCATTGCAAACAAGCCAATGGATTTTCCATAGCTGATCCTCCGCAACACGGTTTCAGGGGATAAATGCCTGGAATAATAGGGTGCAATAAAATGGTAAAGATACCACGCGATCATAATCACGAAGAGAATGGAAAGGATGCCCATAAACAGGGGTCCGCCCATATAAAACAGATTTTTCATAGCATTTTTTTTCAAGGGTTAATAATAGTGCTAAGTTAGTGGTGCTGATGGTCCTGGGCAAGGTTGAATCCGGTTCTAAAAGGGTTGTTTACCGACAGTGATTGGGTATTTTATTGCTTTTTGCGAAATTTGGGAAAAATTTGCCATTAATTAAAGGAAAATCGTTATATCTCTTTAGCCACATTGCTTATGGTGTGTTAGTGGTTCTGGTCCTGACGGTGGTCTTCGGACGATCGTGGGGGAATAATATCGCTGCGTTCTATTTTATCAGCATGCTCTTACCCATCGTGCTGGGGACTTCCTATTTTTTCAACTACTACCTTGCGCCAAGGTATCTGCTGAAAAAGAAATATCTTAAATTTTTCCTGTACACCTTTTACACAGCGATCGTTTCGGTATACCTTGAAATGATTGTACTGATGTTTTCGTTTATTTACCTCGGGAATTTTAATTTCAGCAACCTGGGGCCCAATGCTTCGGATACCATTTTATTGGCTGTAATCCTTTATCTGCTGGTTTTTGTGGGGGTGCTCCTTATAATGCTCCGCCAGGTGAGGAATAACAGGCTTTTCATCCAGCAACTGCTGGAGGAAAAAAGTAAAATCCAGGATCCTTTCCTTGAGATTATGTCCAATAGAAAATTGGCAAGAATTCCTTACCAGGAAATCTCCTACATAGAAAGCTTCTCGGATTACATTCGTGTAAATACGATGAAGGAGCAAATTATCAGTAAAGAAAAAATAAGTAACCTGGCGGACCGCTTGCCTGATTCTTTTATCAGGATTCACCGCTCTTTCATCATCAACAAGGAAAAGATCAGGAGCATCTCGTATGATGAAGTGACGGTGGAAGATGTGAATTTAAATATAGGGCGGAGTTACAGGAAAGCGGTGAAGGAGGCTTTGAAAAATGATGAATAGTGGAATGGAATCTTTCAACAATTACAATCAACCAGGGATGTTTAAAAGGAGACCGATATTGGGAAAGAAACGCTCCATTTTTATTTTCATGGCATTTGCATTGACCATTGGGAAGGTCTCGGGCCAGGGCGAAAGGAACTGGAGCAGGGAGATCGGAATAAACCTCCTTCAGTTGCCTGCCACCGCCCTGGATCTGACTTATGAGATGGCCCGGGATCCGCAATATTCCATTAGTATGAGTACAGGCTATACCCTTAATTATTCAAAGTCCTTTGATTGGTTGGGCTGGTTTATGTCGCCTCATTACAAATGCGGCAACAATGGGTTTTCGCTTGAAAATCAATCCGGGGGCTTTTTAAAGGCTGGGCTGATATACAACTTCAGGCATGACATGGAGAAAAAGAACTATTTCTTCCTTGGTGGTTTCCTGACCGGATCCTGGGTTTTTGAAAAGGCAGCATACAGAAACCCGGAAGTTGAAAACAGTCCGCCTGAAGCTTTAAGCCAAAATGTTTTTATTCCCGGATTCACCGCAGCTGCAGGTTATAATTTCAGAATTTCCGGCAAATGGACTTCTGGTGCCGGATTTCAAGTCTCTTTCCCTTCCGGGAAGTATCTGGATTTGTATGGATACCAGAATTACATCCCCGGCATGGGATATATGGAAACCTGCGGCAATGAGCGGATTTTTCCGATGCTGGTTTTTTCCCTGAATTATAGTTTGAACTAAACATCCCTGCCGAGGGGAATCTGTAATTCCGTTCCTTTTTTACTCCATAAAAAATGCTTTTCCAATCTGAATCATTAAATATTAAAAACCTTTATATTTGAAAAGCGTGTTTTCAAAATATTAACCCGGGTAATATTTTATTATGAGAACAATAGGAATCCTTTTATTTGATGATGTGGAACTGCTTGATTTTGCGGGGCCGTATGAGGTTTTTTCGGTGGCCAATGAGTTAAATGATTTTAAACTTTTCAACATCTCCACCATTTCAGAGACAGGTCAGGCCATAAAGTCGGTGCATGGTATGAAGGTATTGCCCGATTATTCCATTCAGAACTGCCCTGCCATTGATATTCTGGTAATACCCGGAGGGGAAGGGACCAAAAATGTGATCGGCAATTTACCCTTGATGGATTGGATGCAATCCACCTGCGAAAGATCAGAGATAACCTTCTCGGTCTGTTCTGGCGCCAGGGTGCTGGCAAAGCTTGGATTGCTCGACAACCAGGAGTTTGCAACCCACCAACTGGTCGTTGATGATGTATTGAGGATTGCAAGCGGGGCGATCGCTAACCGGGAGAAACGCTTTATTGATAATGGCGGGATCATGACCTCTGCCGGCATCAGCGCTGGGATAGACCTGGCCTTATATGTTGTTGAAAAGCTACACGGCAGGCTGGTGAAGGAAAACACCACTGCATATATGGAATACGATTGCCAGGGGTGAAAAACTTTTGGTATTTGAAAATTCGCTTGTTCCCGTTTTTCATTCAATTAACCGGCTTTCGGCCTTCTGAAATCTCCTTATAAATCGTAACTTCGTGTTGTTTTTTGCGGCACCAGGTTCGGACAAATTGCCATAGGTAAACTCTTGGCAATTAGGGTGTAAAATGACCTCGCCCGCATTCGGCTGAAGCAAGAAAATTATCGAAAAATAACTGGATTATGGAAAGGCTTGTTACATCAAATCTGAAACTGGGAATCATTGCGGGTGGACAGCTTGGCAAAATGCTGATCCAGGAAGCGAGCAAGTGGGATATCATCACCTATGTTTTAGACCAGGATGAAAATTGCCCGGCAAGTAGTATTGCCTCACACTTCATACAAGGCAGCCATCTGGATTTTGATTCTGTATACCATTTCGGGAAGCTGGTGGATGTGCTTACCTTCGAAATAGAAAGCATAAACATTGATGCTTTAAAAAAGCTGAAATCAGAGGGCTGCAGGATTGTGCCCGACCCTGAAATTCTTGAAATGATTCAGGATAAGGGCAAGCAAAAAGCGTTTTATAAAAAGAACGGCATCCCAAGCTCGCCATTTTTTCTTTGCAACAATCCTGCTGATTTATCCGCAATGGTGGAGAAAGGCGAAATAGGATATCCCTTTGTGCAGAAACTTAGACAAGGGGGCTACGATGGGCGTGGGGTTGCTGTTATTAACAATGAAACCGAACTGAACAGGTTGCTTCCAGGGGCATCGGTTGTTGAGAAAAAGATCAGTATTTCAAAGGAAGTTTCTGTTATTGCAGCCCGGAATAAAAGGGGAGAAATCAAGTGTTTTCCGGTGGTTGAAATGGTTTTCGACCCCCATGCCAACCTGGTCGACAAATTATTATGCCCTTCCAAAATTACGGCTGAGCAGTCGGAAAAAGCTTTGAATATTGCCGGCGAGATCATTGAACTGCTCAACATGGAAGGCTTGCTTGCCGTTGAGTTTTTTATTGATTCAGGAGGCGAGTTGCTTGTAAATGAAATTGCGCCCCGGCCGCACAATAGCGGGCACCATACCATTGAAAGCATAATCACCTCACAGTTCGAGCAGCACCTGCGAGCCATCCTTAACCTGCCCCTTGGCAGTACCAAAATCAAGCTTCCTTCGGTTATGATTAATTTGCTGGGAGAGGAAGGGAACGAGGGTCCCGTAAAATATGAAGGGCTGACCGAAAGCATGGCCATTGACGGCGTTAAGATTCACCTTTACGGGAAAAAGGTCACCAAGCCGTACCGGAAGATGGGACACGTTACCGTTTTGTCGTCTTCGCTGGAATGTGCATTAAAGAAGGCAGAGAAAGTAAAACATTTAATAAAGGTAAAGTCATGATAAATAAGCAAGTAAGCATAGTGATGGGGTCAGATTCAGATTTGCCTGTCATGAGGCAGGCAGCTGAAATGTTAGACCAGTTTGGCGTAGGTTATGAAATGGATATTGTTTCGGCCCACCGGACCCCTGAAAAGCTCTATGAATTTGCTTCCATTGCGCATCTGCGTGGCATAGAGGTGATCATTGCCGGGGCAGGAGGGGCCGCCCACCTGCCGGGCATGGTGGCTTCCATTTCGCCGCTGCCTGTAATCGGAGTACCCATAAAATCAAGCAACTCTATCGATGGATGGGATTCTGTGCTATCCATATTGCAAATGCCGGGAGGAGTGCCCGTGGCAACGGTAGCCCTGAACGGGGCCAAAAATGCCGGAATCCTGGCTGCTCAAATCCTTTCGGTATCAAACAAGGTCGTCAGGGAAAAAATATTGGAGTACAAGACAGCCCTTAAGAAACAGGTGATGACCAAAGCCAAAAACCTGAAGACTTAGGAAGGATTTTTGAAATATTTTTTATGTCGGAATCCAATAGCATCGAAATTGCTGCCAGGTACATACAAGAAGGAAAATTGGTTGCTTTCCCTACCGAAACCGTCTACGGACTAGGGGCAAACGCTCTTGACCCGCAAGCAGTAGCCAGAATATTTGAAGCAAAAGAACGTCCTTCATTCGATCCCTTGATTGTTCATATTGCTGATCTGGAAGATTTGAAAAGGCTTACCATTGAAAGCGATGAAAGGGTTTTTAAACTGGGAGAAAGATTCTGGCCCGGATCTTTAACCATGGTGCTGCCCAAAAGCAGCCTTGTTCCTGATATTGTGACATCCGGGCTGCCAACGGTTGGCATTCGCATGCCTGCCAACGATATTGCCTTGCAGTTGATTTCCTTGTCGGGATGTCCGGTTGCCGCTCCCAGTGCCAATAAATTCGGAAGGATCAGTCCCACCACCGCCGCCCATGTGAGGAAGCAATTACCTGATATTGACTACATTATTGATGGCGGAAAAACCACGGTCGGGATCGAATCAACCATTATCAAACTTTCGGACAAGGGGTTCAAAATCTTGCGAAATGGAATAATCACCAGGGAGGAAATAGAAGCGATAATCCCTTTTGATGAAACCGCCGGCGCCGATGCCATTATGGCGCCCGGAATGGTGAAATCGCATTACAGTCCTGCCAAAAGAATGATGGTGGCTGATGCGTTTTATCCGCCCGATTTTGAAAAAAGGAAGGCTGGTTTAATTTCGTTTACGGGGAATTATGAGGGCGATTATGCAAAAGTGATCCGTGTTTCTGAAAAAAGTGACCTGAAGGATTATGCGGTGAATATGTTTAGTGCCATGCATGCTTTTGAGGAGGACAGCCAAATAGAAATTATTGTGGCGGAGCCTGTTCCTGATGTTGGCATTGGCAAGGCAATCATGGATCGTTTAAGGAAGGCTGAATATAACTGGAGAATGTCAGGATTTGATATTTGATTTTTTGGCAGCCTGCCTGGCGCTGAAAAACCCTTGAAAATGCTTAACTTTAGCCCTTTGGCCGTAGCCTGAATGGCTGGCTTATTTGGAATTCTATAAATCACTGAAAATAATTGACCTATGCGAAAAAAGATTGTTGCAGGAAACTGGAAGATGAACCTTGATCTGGAAGGCGGGCGTACCCTGGCCAAAGAAATTTGTGAAAAGATCAGTGAAAAGCCTTTGGACGATTTGTCAGGCCAACCTGAGGTATTGTTTTTTCCGCCCTTTGTTTTTCTTACCGAGGTGGTAAAGGCCTCAGCAGGTACCTCCGGGGTTTCGGTGGGCTCACAAAACATTCATTTTCTTGAAAAGGGCGCTTATACGGGTGAGGTGGCAGCATCGATGGTGAAGTCATGTGGGGCTACCCATACGCTGATCGGGCACAGTGAGCGCCGGGCATATTTCCACGAGGACAATGAACTGCTGGCAAAAAAGGTGGAACAGGCACTGAAACATGATTTGATCCCTGTATACTGCTGCGGTGAAGTGTTGCCCGATCGTGAAGCTGAGAAGCATTTCGACGTGGTGAAGGAACAGATTGTCAATGGTTTGTTCTGGCTCGATCAGAAAACCTTTGAAAAAGTGGTCATTGCCTATGAGCCTGTTTGGGCCATTGGCACAGGGGTCACCGCTTCGCCTGAGCAGGCCCAGGAGATGCACGCCTTTATCCGCAAAACCTTGGCCAAAAAATACGGCCCGGGGACTGCGGATAAAATCTCCATCCTTTATGGCGGGAGTTGCAATGCCCAGAATGCCAATGAACTTTTCTCACAGCCCGATGTGGACGGCGGCCTCATTGGCGGGGCATCACTGAAGGCAAACGATTTTGTTGCCATCATCAGTTCTTTTTAAACCCTGAAGCATGAGCAGTCTCGATTACGTAGAGCTGAGCTGCAGGCTGGACCCGGTGCAGCCCTGGAGCGAAATCTTCATTGCAGCCCTTGCTGACCTTGGCTTTGAGAGTTTTGAAGAGACGGATGAGGGTTTCAAGGCTTACATCAGCGCCGCTGACTTCAGGGAAGAAGCCTTGGAAGAAGCCCTTGATGCGGGTGAAGCAGAAGAAAAGCCCAGGGTGGATTATGTGGTGAAGCAAATTGACGGGCAGAACTGGAACCAGGTGTGGGAAAGCAACTTTGAGCCAGTATTGATTGGCAATGCCTGTTATGTACGGGCTCCTTTTCATCCCCCAAAGCCCGGGGTGGAGATGGAGTTTGTGATCGAGCCCAAGATGTCGTTTGGCACCGGACATCATGAGACCACCTCCTTGATGGTGGAATGGCTGCTGGAGGAAGATGTTGAAGGGAAATCCTTGCTTGATATGGGCTGTGGCACCGGGCTGCTGGCCATCATGGCGGCCCGTAAGGGAGCAAAGCCCGTGCTGGCCATCGACAATTATATTTATGCCTACGAGAATACGATTGAGAATGCCCAACGCAACAACACCCCCTGGATTCGCGTTTTACACGGTGATGCTACCCTGCTGGGAGCCGAAAGCTTCGATGTGATCATTGCCAACATCACCAAAAACGTGCTGTTGCAGGATATGGAAAACTATGTGTCGGTACTCAAAAAAGGGGGTGTTCTCTTGCTCAGCGGTTTCCTGGAAAAGGACCGTAAAGAGATGATTGCAGCCGTGGAAGGTTGGGGATTGTCCTTTACCGGGGAGAAAAAGAAAAGAGACTGGCTGGCACTGAGGTTTCAGAAATAAAGTCTTGCCAAAAAAATGCCTATGATCCGGAGAGTTTTTACAGGTGTCCTGCTGATTATAGCCGTTTGGACGCTTGCTGCACAGGAGCCTGTTGCCGAGATGGAGGCAAAACCCTTCCCACCCCGGATCAGGGAGACCTTCAGCACATTTGACCGCAACCTTAGGCCCACAGCCGAAGCCCTGGCCGACAGTGTTCAGGGGTTTTGGGAGGCGGGTGGTTTTTCCGAGTCCCAGAAAGACACTGTCGCAGGTGTTGTCGACATCTTGCTGGGTGGACGTTATAGCCCTTGGCCCGACCTGGGTAATTACCTTGAGGTCCTCCTGCATATCCGGGTTCAACAAGATGCCAGGCTTCTTTTTTCACGCTGGCACGAGGCCCTGGCGCATTCTATGCAGACTCATACCCCCAGCCGCACAGCAGCATTCATTGAACGCTCGAAACATTTGTTTTTGGAAAACACCCTGTTTCAATCGGGAGCAGTCAGGTGGTTGCTGCGTAATGGCAGCTATGTGTTCGACTTCAGGGACAATGAACCGGTAGTAGATGTAAAGGATGGCGATCTGGTATGTCTGGCTTATACAGACAGCACTGTCATTTATCGCACGACAGGGCAGGCCAGCCTTGACCGTAACACCTGGGAGGGAAAGGGTGGCAAATTTACCTGGCAGCGCACCTTGTTTGACCCTGAAAAAGTGTATGCGGAACTGAACCATCTGGAGCTGGATCTTTCCAAAGCACAATTTGAAGCTGATTCGGTGGCATTTTTTCATCTGGATTACTTTGATACCCCCTTGCAGGGCAGGATCCGTGAGCGGGTGGTGGCTGAGTTTACCCCTGAGAGTGCCAACTTCCCGGTATTTGAATCCTATCAGCGCGAACACCAGATCCACGATGTCTTCCCTGGCATTCATTACACCGGGGGCTTTTCCATACATGGTTCGCAGATAGAGGGTGCCAATGCTTCTGGCGACTATGCCCTGGTGGAGGTATTCAGGGGAGACACCCTGGTGGTTGTTTCGCGCTCCAAAAACTTTGTGATCCGCCCCGACCGCCTGATGTCAGACAGGGCTTCCTTTACACTGATTCTTGGACGGGATTCCATCTGGCACCCAAACTTGCTGGTCAGGTACCTCCACGAAGGGCGTGAGTTATCAGCCATGCGTGACGAACGGGGATATTCAAGGGCTCCTTTCTACGATACTTATCACCGTCTGGATCTTTATTGTGAGGCCCTGTACTGGGACGTTGATTCGACTACCGCTAACTTCCAAATGATTAAGGGGGTTGGTCAGCCCAGGGAGGCCTTATTTGAATCGCACGATTTTTTCAGCCAGGCCCGCTATGATCGGGTGAAAGGCATCGACGATATTCACCCCTTATCCAGGCTCTCGAGTTATGCCCGTGCAATCCAGACCCCTGAGTTCTACCTGGTAGAATACAGCAGGTTTTTTAACCGAGATGCAGCTTCCGTCAGGCAGGAGTTGTTTAATCTTTCCTTCCAGGGGTTTATTCAATATGATGACGATGACCAGCGTATCACTATCAACGAAAAGTTGTATCACTATATCCTGTCCAATGCCCAAATGAAGGATTATGATGTGATGCAGATTCGTTCTACGGCGCCTGTAAATGCCAGCTTGAACATTCAAACCTTTGACCTGGAATTAAAGGGTATTGAACGAATTCCCCTTAGTACAGCAAAAAATGTGGTGATCTATCCCAATGAGGAAAAGGTGGTGATGCAAGCCAACCGCAACATGGCTTTCGATGGTCGGGTGGAGTCCGGATTATTTGACTTCTATGGGAAAGACTTTTTCTTCGAATACGATTTGTTTAAGATTACACTTGAAAATTCGGATTCTCTGAGTTTCAGCGTCCGGGCCTTTGAACCTGACAGCCGTGGCCGGTTTGAGCTGGTAAAAGTAAAGAATGTGCTGGAGTCGATCAATGGGGAATTGCTTGTTGATCATCCTTCTAACAAGTCGGGCCAGCATGCTTTTTCGGGCTATCCTTCCTTTACCAGCATCAATGAATCTTATGTATTCTATGACAACGAAGGCATGTTTGACGGGGCCTATCAGCGCGATAGCACCTATTTCAAAATCCTGCCCTTTACCATTGAAAACCTTGATAAGGCCTCTACCGATAACATTGCCTTTGGCGGTGTGTTTGTTTCCAATGGCATTCTTCCCGAGTTTGAAGACTATCTGACTGTGCAAAGGGACTATACTTTGGGCTTTAATACAGAAACCGCTGAAGGTGGAATTCCGGTATATGCAGGGAAAGCCAATTATACTGGTCCGCTGACCATGAGCAGTGAAGGCTTGGTGGCCAGCGGACGACTCAATTATCTGAGTTCAGTGGTTGAGGCCGAGAAGCTGGTTCTGCTGCCGGAGGAAGCCGTTGGTACTGTGCGAAACTTTGAATTGGAAGGCGGAGGTGAGGCCGATTATCCTGCCATCCATGCGGAACAGGCGAAGATCTCATTCGTGCCAGGGGATAATACCATGCAGATCACGAACACGGAAGAAGCCATTGGCCTATATGACGGGAAGGCAGGATTTAAGGGGGATATCATGTTGACCCCGACTGGTCTTTCGGGAACCGGCCAACTCGATGTTCAACAGGCCAGCATAAGGGCGGGTGATTTTGTCTTCAGGGAAAATAACCTGATCAGTCAGCGATCGGATATGGAAGTGGTAGCTCCTACAGGAAAACAGGCTTTCGTACACGAAGACTTCTCGGCGGCTGTGGATATGGAAAACCTGACCGGTACCTTCAGCCCGGTGGATCAGGATGCGAACATCAGCTTCCCAGCAATTAATCTGCTTGCCGAGAATTATGATTATGACTGGGATATTGAGGAAGGTTTGATTGACCTGCGTTCATCGGTCAGCCAACGCTTTCCCGATTATGAGCATATGAGCCGGGAAGAATTAATGAAACTGGATTTTTCGGGATATGAAATGGTATTTACCGACCCGGTGAAGGACTCTTTGCGGTTTTTCGCTCCGAAAGTGTTCCTCGAATTGAAGGATTACAACCTGAATGCCGAGGGCGTTCCGCTGCTTCGGATTGCAGATGCAGCCATTTTCCCGGATCAGGGGGTCCTTATTGTGGATGCCGGCGGGGTGATCCGTCCCCTGGAAAATGCGGTAATTGTTGCCAACACTGAAAACCAGTATCATACCTTTTACGGGGCTGGAGTAGAGATTTCTTCCAGCAAACAGTATACAGCTTCTGGCAACTATGACTATCGCGATAAAGACGGCAAGGTCTTTCCGTTATTTTTTGAAAGTATTAAAGTGAATCGTGAAGGAGTAACCTTTGCAGATGCCACTTTGCCCGATTCGCTGGGCTTTTCACTGGGGCCGCGCTTTGCCTTCTTTGGAGATGCCCAGGTTCAGGCCAATGAGCAGTTTCTGCGCTTTGACGGCTATTCGAAGATCGATTTGGGCTGTCCCGGGATTGATACTGATTGGTTTAGTTTTGAAGGGCACATTGACCCGATGGACATCAGGATACCTGTTGTGGCGGGGATGATGAACCCAGACCGGCGTGAAGTCAGCATTGCCCTGATGCTGGCAGGAGATTCGCTGCACATTTATCCTGCCGTATTCCTCAGGCGGCACCATTACCTCGACCGGGAAATCATTTCCGCTTATGGCTATGTAATGTTTGATGAAGGGACGGGCGAATACCTGGTAAGCGAAAATGAGAAATTGGATGACCTCAGCCTGCATCATAATCTTCTCAGGATCAGTGAAAGGAATTGCAACATCCAGGGTGAAGGCCTGATTGATCTTGGGGTGGACCTGGGGCAGTTTAAGATGGAAAATTACGGGACAGTTCATTACGATTATCAAACTGATCAAACTGATCTGGAATTGGTCATGGGGCTGGATTTCTTCTTTGCCGAACGGGCGTTTTTGCCGATGGTTACCAGTGTGAACGTTTCTGAAAACAGGCCGCTCAACCTCAATAGTCAGAAATTTCGCAAATACTTGTTGAAACATCAGGGCCCGGAGCAAACGGATCTTAGCATGAGTGAATATCTCAGCCAGGGCGTGTTTAACCGGCTTCCAGAGGTACTTGAGAGGCCTATCATGCTGGGGGATGTTCGCTTACGATGGAATCAACCCAGCCGTTCTTTTATTTCCTATGGGCTCATTGGCCTGATAAACCTGGAAGAGCAACAGGTGATCAGGCAAATCAATGGCCACATGGAGGTCAGGAAGTCACGCGGGGGCGATACCTTTACCTTGCTGGTGCGTTCGAGTGAAAGCGGGGATGCCGGGATTGGGCGTGAGTGGTATTTTTTCAATATGAACAACAACCAGTTGAAAGCCCTGTCGTCGGTGGCAGCGTTTAATGAAGCCATTACCAAACTGAAACCCCGTCAGCGGCAAAGAGACCGTGGAGATAATGAACCGCCTTATTCCTTTACCCTGGAAGCAGAGCGGCGGCCGTATGACTTTTTCCATTTTATCAGGCAGATAAATTTTAATTAAATCCAGGAATTATGGAATTTCATTGGGGAATGTTACTGTGTCTGGCCGGAGCTTATCTGTTGGGGTCCATCCCTACGGCGGTTTGGATTGGAAAGGCTTTTTTTGGCATTGACGTCAGGGAGCATGGCAGCGGGAATGCCGGGGCCACGAATGCGCTGAGGGTGCTGGGCACCAAAACAGGCATTGTGGTGTTGCTGCTTGATGCCCTGAAGGGGGTGGCGGCAGTGGCCTTGGGCTGGTTGGTGGGGGATGCCTTCTCGAATCCCGATCTTTTCAGTGTTTTTCAGCTTTTTTTGGGGCTATTTGCATTACTGGGACATGTGTTTCCTCTTTTTGCCGGGTTCCGGGGAGGGAAAGGAATTGCGACACTGGCTGGGATTGTAACAATTCTTTTTCCAGGAGCTATCCTGATCTGTCTGGCCGTTTTTCTGGCCTTTTTTCTGCCAACACGTTATGTTTCATTGGGTTCCATAGCAGCCTCCCTGACTTTTCCCGTGGCTGTAATAGGTATCACCGGTCCAGCTGCACTTCCTGAAATAATTTTTTCTTTGCTGGTGGCTATCTTTGTTCCGCTGACCCACCGTAAGAACATTCAAAGGTTGTTCAAGGGAAGAGAAAACAGAATCGTGTTCCGAAAAAAATAATTATCCACAAGCGGTCTTATTTTCTTAAATTTGTTTATCAGGTAATTTTTCTAGTTTTATGGTAAAAGAAAAAACCAGAAAGTCACCAAAAGGAAAAGCACTTTCTTCAGAAAAAAAGGATCTTGTGATTCATAACGATGATTTCAATACCTTTGATTTCGTCATTAAAACGCTGATCGAGGTTTGTCATCACGAGCCGGAGCAGGCTGAGCAATGCACGCTTATCATTCATTACAAAGGAAAGTGTGTGGTCAGGAGTGCTGATTATCAGACGCTGGAGCCGATGTATCGCGAAATTTTGAACCGTGGAATAACCGCAACTATTGAGTAGAATGATTAAATTGTATAATATCCGGGGGGCCTCTTTCCTATCGTTGACACTTGTTATTTTCCTGGTTTTGGGATCCTGTTCTTCGGTTCCTATTACAGGTCGCCGGCAAATGAGTTTTGTGCCTGAAGGGATGCTGGTAAATATGGCCCTGACCAATTATCAGGAGTTCATGACCGCAAATCCGCCGTTACCATCATCAGATCAACGGGTCCAAGCCGTAAGGCGGGTGGGAGGAAGAATCTCACAGGCTGTCAACCAATATTTGACTGAAAACGGTGAGTCTGACAGGATTCAGAATTTTCAATGGGAGTTCAATGCTGTGCAGGATGAGTTGGTCAATGCTTGGGCGATGCCAGGTGGAAAGATCATGTTTTATTCAGGAATTTTTCCTGTGACCCAGAACGATGAAGGGATTGCCGTGGTAATGGCCCATGAAATTGCTCATGCAGTAGCCCGACATGGCAATGAACGAATGAGTCAGCAACTTTTACTGACCCTTGGAGCGGTGAGTCTGGATGTGGCCTTGCGGGATAAGCCAGAAGTCACCCGCAATATCTTCCTTATGACCTATGGGGTGGGCGGACAACTTGGAACCCTTGCCTATAGTCGTAAGCATGAGTATGAGGCTGATAAGCTTGGAATGATCTTTATGGCGATGGCTGGATATAACCCCGCCACCACCGTAACTTTTTGGGAGCGAATGCAAGCCTCTGCAAGTGGTGGTGAACCACCCCAGTTTTTAAGCACTCATCCTAGTAGTTCTTCCAGGATAAAGGCTGCCCGGGATTTTGTCCCTGAAGCGATGCGTTATTATTCACCTCAATAATTTTTAAGATGTCGTGGTTAGTCATTCTCGGTTTGATTCTCGTAGGAGTCATTTTTCTCCTGCTTGAGATCCTTGTGGTTCCCGGTACCACCATTGTTGGGTTGATCGGTGCGGGTATGGTCATTGGCGCTGTTGTGACGGCTTTCAGTACCTTTGGCGTTCAGGCCGGGGTGCTAACCCTGGCCGGAAGTTTGGTGATCAGTGTGCTGGCCATTGTGCTGGCCCTGAAGTCGAACACCTGGCGAAAAGCCATGCTCAACACGGAAATTAATGGCCGCGTTAATGTTGTTGAACCCGATAAGATCGTCGTGGGAGATGAGGGCGTTTCCATTACCCGCCTGAACCCGATGGGAAAGGCCTTGATAAAAGATGAGTTTTACGAGGTTACCTCAAAAGATAACCTGATCAATGAGAATACCCCCCTTGTGGTGGTTAAAGTAGATGGAAATAAAATTATTGTTAAACCAAAACCATAATTCAACATGGACAACACTGCCGTAGTTATTGTAGTTGCCCTGGTCAGCATACTTGGCCTGTGGCTGATTTTTTACTTCATTCCAGTAGGTCTCTGGTTCTCAGCCCTTGTCTCAGGGGTTCGGATCAGCCTGCTTCAATTGGTGCTGATGCGCTGGAGGAAAATTCCCCCGGCTGTCATTGTCAATAACCTCATTAGTGCCACCAAGGCTGGGCTAAAGCTTAACCGGGATGACCTGGAAGCTCACTTCCTGGCAGGGGGACGGGTGAAGGCTGTTGTAAATGCCCTGATCAGCGCCGACAAAGCTAACATCCCTCTTGACTTTAAGACGGCTACCGCCATTGACCTTGCGGGTCGTGATGTGCTTGAGGCCGTACAGATGTCTGTTAAGCCCAAGGTAATCAACACGCCCCCTGTTGCTGCAGTGGCCAAGGATGGTATCCAGCTGATCGCCAAAGCTAGGGTTACCTTGCGTGCCAACATCAAACAATTGGTTGGTGGTGCCGGTGAAGAAACGATTCTGGCTCGCGTAGGCGAGGGTATCGTAACCTCCATTGGATCGGCGAATAATCATAAGCAAGTTCTGGAGAATCCTGACAGCATCTCCAAGGTAGTGCTGGCTAAAGGGCTTGACTCAGGGACGGCCTATGAAATCCTTTCAATCGATATTGCCGACATTGATGTGGGTAAAAATATTGGTGCTATGCTTCAGATTGACCAAGCCAATGCTGATAAGAACATTGCTCAGGCAAAGGCAGAAGAGCGGCGTGCCATGGCTGTAGCTCTGGAGCAGGAGATGAAAGCCAAGGCCCAGGAAGCACGTGCCAAGGTGATTGAAGCTGAGGCTGAAATTCCTAAAGCCATTTCCGATGCATTCCGCAGCGGAAATCTTGGCATTATGGATTATTACCGTATGGAAAACATCAAAGCCGATACCACCATGCGCGACCAGATCGCAAAACCAGGTAGCGGAACCAGTAAAGGGAAAGGCGGAGAAACGCCGCTGAAGTAATCTTTTTCTGGATGAAAAGAAAGAAGCTGGCATATTTTTTGTGCCAGCTTTTTTGTTAGTCGGAGAAGGCTAAAAGGGGGATTTCGCTGTGATAGGCAAATTTCTTGGTAAGGCTACGGTGAAACAAGCGTTCGAAAATTTGTCTCTTACGGTTTACCAATGCTATCATTCCCACCCCCTGGTCGTTCAGGAAATTATTAAGGGCTTCCTGCACATTCTCGTGCTGGAGCATTACAAACTCCATATTTGGGTAGGGATTTTGTTCCCTGGTTTTCTCTTCAAACCAGTCGAACATCTGGTTTTCTTCCAATGAACCCTCGTCCGTCTTGACATGAACCACACTGACTTTTGCATTCAACTTTCCTGCCATTTGCGTCAGGACTTCCATGGAGGCAAAGTCGGCTTCGGTAAAATCGGTAGCAAAGGCAATGTGGTTTATGGGTTTGTATGGTACCTTCTCAGGAATGGCGAGTACAGTAGTTTTTCCTGAGCTGATCACATCCCAGGTTGTGGTAGCAATAAAGAAATCACCCTTTGATGCGCTTCCGCGGGTTCCCATAACGATCAGGTCCATGTTGTTTTCAGCAGCATAGTCGTTGATGCCATCGCTGACAAAATCACTGCGCTGAGCAATGGTGCAACCGTGGGGGTGGTGCCCGTGACAGATGTTGTCGCGGAAGGCCTGAAGACGTTTTTCGTTTTCCTGTTCGATCTGTTGCACTTCATCCAATGAAAGGGTTTTCCCGGGGAAACCCGGAGAATATAAAGGCGGGTAAACCGAGGCAGGCGGAAGGCTATATATATGCAAAATCGTTACGTGGGCTTCAAAGAGCCTTGAGAATTCCACAGCATAATAACCAGCATTTTCAGCATGCTCGGAGAAATCGGTGGGAACAAGGATTTTTCTCATGGCGGATGGGTTTTACTTATGGAAATAAGGTTCAAGGCCTGAAAATGTAATTTCCTATTAGCAAATATAGTGAATAAACGCTTCTTTTTCAAAAATCAGGATGTTAAACAAACTTCCTTTGTAAAGGCGTCAAGGCTTATTGTTTGCAGCTTTTTTACTGTTATCTTTGTGTTTGGCGTTTCACTTTAAATGAAAATTAATTTTGGGCCTTCGTTTCATACAGGATTATCCCGCGTGGTTCATATTGCTTTGCTTGCTTGCTGGCATTCTTTTTGCGGTCATTTTATATTATCGCAATCGTTCTTCAGAATTCTCCGGTAAAGTGCTGATTGGTCTTTCCCTTTTACGTTTTCTCGCTGTCAGCCTCCTTGCCTTTTTGCTGCTTTCCCCCCTGCTGCAGCGGATGAATCGTTATGTGGAAGACCCGCTTGTTATTTTCCTTCAGGACAACAGCCGTTCGCTTATTTCGGGAAAAGATTCAGTGTATTTCAGAAGCGGCTATATCCAGGAACGTAGGGGTGCCCTTGATCAACTGGAGGGACGCTTTGATGTCAGACATTTTCATTTTGGAGAAATGATGCGCGAGGGGGATTCTACTGATTACAACGACCGGATTACAGATATCTCTGCAGCATTTGAGGAATTGGGCAACCTTTTCAGCAACCGGAATGTGGGGGCGGTAATTCTTGCATCCGATGGGATTTTTAACCGGGGGAGCAATCCGGTATTCTTCTCTGAGCAGTCCCCGTATCCTATATACACCATGGCTCTGGGGGATACCATTCCACGACGTGATCTTATCCTCAAGCGTATTAACCATAACCGGTTGACCTACCTGGGAAATCAGTTCCCCGTGGAAGTGGAAGTAGAGGCTCAGCAACTGGCAGGCAAAACGACCCGCCTTACAGTTAGCAAGGAGGGGGTAACACTTTTCTCCAAGAACCTGACTTTTAACAGCGACTTGTATCTGGAGACCATCCTCCTGGAACTGGAAGCAGAAAGCCCCGGAGTTCAGAGATATTCTTTAGAATTATCACCTGTTGAGGGTGAAATCAGTTTGACCAATAATGTTCAGGATTTCTTTATTGAGGTAATTGACAGCAGGCAAAAGGTTTTGATTCTTTCCAATAGCTCTCACCCCGATATTGGTGCAATAAGAATGGCACTGGAGGAAAGTGATAATTATGAAATATCTTCCTTTCTGGTTGATGAGTTTGACGGTGTTCCTGAAGCATACAACCTGATCATTTTTCATCAACTGCCTTCACAAAAAAATCCTGTCCGTGAGATACTACAGCGTTTGGAAAGTCAGGGTATTCCAAGTCTCTTTGTGATTGGCGCGCAAACGCATTTCCCATCATTTAATCAATTGAGAACCGGACTGACAATTACTCCAAGATCAGGAGAGTTCTCAGAAGCATTGCCAATCCTTAACAAAAACTTTCCTCTGTTTTCGGTGGGGGAGGACCTTACATCATGGATAGGTCAGTTGCCACCTCTGAATACTCCATTTGCCTCCTATCAGGTTGGTTCGGGTGTAAACGTCATGTTTTTTCAAAAGATAGGGACGGTGGAGACTGAACAGCCTTTAGTTCTTTTTTCAGAGAATGGGGAAAGAAAAAACGGAGTGATTACAGGAGAGGGGATTTGGCGTTGGCGCATACGCACATTTGCGCAAATGAATTCGCATAATACTTTTGATGCGTTCCTCTGGCGAACCGTCCAATATCTTTCACTTAAGGAAGACAAGAATTTTTTCAGGGTCACGAACGATCATTTTTATTATGAAACGGATCCTGTTGTTTTTGAAGCAGAGCTTTATAATCCCAGCTATGAACTGGTCAATGAACCTTCCGTTGAGGTTACAATCACCAATGAGGAGGACGTTGATTTTCGTTATGAAATGGGGAGGACATCACAAGCCTATCGTTTAGATGCAGGGACTTTCCCCCCGGGGGATTATTTCTACCAGGTAAGGACTCGTTATGCGGGTGAACCGCATGAGGTGTCAGGGCAATTCAGCGTTTCGGCGCTCAATATTGAAGGGTTGAAGCATGTTGCTGACCATAATACCCTCTTTCAGATTGCAGAAAACACAGGAGGGGAAATGTTTTATCCGGGTCAATGGGATCTGCTTGAAGAGGCCATTTTGTCACGCGAGGATATCCTTCCGGTCATGTACTCCCAAAAAGAGTTTCACGAATTGATCAACCTCAGGATTGTTTTTGCCATCCTTTTGCTTTTGCTGGCTGTTGAATGGTTTACCAGAAAGTGGAACGGCAGTTTTTAAAGAATTTTTAAACCTTTTTTATGGGTAATACACTGTTAATCATTATTCTGGTAATTCTGCTACTTGACTTTTCACTGGAAAGAATCCTTGATTACCTGAATGCCTCAAGATGGAGTAATGTCCTGCCTGAAACCTTAAAAGGTATTTATGATGAGGAAAAATATCGTAAATCTCAGGACTATGCGAGGGTAAATATGCGGTTTGGTATTTTAACCAGCACATTTTCATTAATACTTTTGTTTGGGGTTCTGCTTGCAGGTGGTTTTGGCTGGCTTGATCAAACGGTAAGGCAGTGGACCGAAAACCCTATTTTGATGGCCATGATCTTTTTTGCCATTATTGCTTTGGTATCAGATCTGATTTCAACTCCTTTTGACATTTATGATACGTTTGTAATTGAAGAGCGATTTGGCTTCAACAAAACCACCCCTGGTACCTATATCCTGGATAAATTTAAGGGGTATTTGCTCGCCTTTATTATCGGAGGTGCACTGATAGCCATTTTTGTTTGGTTTTATCAGGTTGCAGGATCACTGTTTTGGTTTTATGCATGGCTATTTTTAACCGCCTTTTCGGTCTTTATGATGATGTTTTACAGTTCCCTTATTGTTCCCCTTTTCAATAAGCAGACGCCACTTGAGGAGGGGGAGCTAAGGGATGCCATTGAAGCTTTTGCAACAAAGGTGGATTTTAAGTTGGATGACATTTTTGTTATTGATGGTTCAAAACGGAGCTCAAAGGCCAATGCTTATTTCAGTGGGTTAGGCTCCCGAAAACGGATTGTGCTTTTCGATACGCTGATAAATGACCATAGCATTGAAGAGCTGGTGGCCGTTTTGGCACACGAGGTGGGGCATTATAAAAAGAAACACACGTTAAAAGGGATGGTGCTCTCTGTTATTTCCTCGGGTGTTATGCTTTTTCTTTTGGGCTTTTTTATTAACCGGCCCGAACTTTCCTTTGCCCTTGGCGGAGATGAGGCCAGTTTTCATTTGGGGATCCTGGCTTTTGGTTTGTTGTATACCCCGGTAAGCCTTTTTCTTGGGATGTTCAGTAACCATTATAGCCGTAAATATGAGTTTGAGGCCGATGCTTTTGCTGCAAGGAATTATGCATCGGAGCCTCTTCAGGAAGCCCTAAAGAAACTTTCAGTGAATAACCTGAGCAACCTTCGCCCTCATCCGGCTTATGTTTTCTTTCATTATTCACACCCGCCTTTGTTGGAAAGGCTGGAGCACCTGAAAAAATTTGAGACCTTATGATGTTTACAAATATCCCTCTTGCTGAGAAGTTGCGACCGGCAAGTCTTGATGATTACCTTGGTCAAAAGCATTTGGTGGGTGAAGGGGCTGTGCTCAGAAAAACCATTGATTCAGGCAACATCCCTTCTATGATCCTATGGGGCCCACCGGGGGTTGGCAAGACTACCCTGGCTTCCCTCATATCTAAGCACCTTTCCCGACCTTTTTTTACCCTTAGCGCCATCAATTCCGGAGTAAAGGATGTACGTGCAGTGATTGAAAATGCAAGGCAATCAGGGGGCAATTCTATTCTGTTTATTGATGAAATACACCGTTTTAGCAAGTCACAGCAGGACAGCTTACTGGGTGCAGTGGAGAAAGGTATTATTGTCCTGATTGGCGCAACTACCGAAAATCCCTCTTTTGAAGTGATTTCGCCCCTTCTGTCACGGTGCCAGGTTTATATCCTGAAAGACCTTGAGAAAACGGATCTGCTTCAGTTGCTGGAAAAGGGAAGGCAGTTTCTGGAACAAGAATCGGGAAAAAAGATCCAATTGGAGGAGACGGAAGCTATTTTACGGATTTCGGGAGGGGATGCCCGCAAATTGCTTAATGCGCTGGAGTTAACGGTAGGTTCAGAAGGTGGGGATCAGGTCAGGATTACCAACAATTCTGTCCTGTCGGTGATTCAGCAGAATTTAGCTATTTACGACAAGGGAGGAGAAATGCATTACGACGTTATCTCAGCCTTCATTAAATCGATCAGGGGGAGTGATCCCAACGCGGCGGTTTATTACCTGGCTCGTATGATTGAAGGGGGAGAAGACCCCAAATTCATTGCACGTAGGATGATCATTCTGGCTTCGGAAGATATTGGAAACGCCAACCCCAATGCCCTTCTGCTGGCCACCAGTTGTTTTCAGGCAGTCACTATGATCGGAATGCCGGAAAGCAGGATCATCCTTTCGCAAACAGCTACTTACCTGGCTTCATCGGCAAAAAGCAATGCAGCCTATTTGGCCATTGGGAAAGCCCAGGAAATGGTAAGAAAGGTTGGAGACCTCCCAGTGCCTATTGCTTTAAGAAACACGCCAACGAAGCTAATGAAAGAAATAGGGTATGGGCAGGGATATCAATATGCCCATGATTTTGAACAGAATTTTGCCGATATGGAATTCCTGCCTGATAAAATCAAGGGCACCAAGTTTTATGACCCAGGCAATAATCCGAGGGAGAATGAGATGCGTTCAAGGTTAAGGGCCCTTTGGAAAAAGAAATATGGGTATTAGAAGCAAAAGGGAATGGGCCTTTTCCCTTTATGAATGATCTTCGCCTCGCTTAAAAATAGTCTTTAATTATGATGAATAACAGGGAGTTGTTTTATCGTTTTTTAGGTCAAACCTCCTCATTCCCTTTGGGAATTGAAATTGAGCGTGCTGAAGGAGTCTATATGTACGGGCCGGAAGGGAAATCATATCTTGACCTGATCAGTGGAATTTCTGTAAGCAGCATCGGCCACAGGCATCCCAGGGTTGTTCAGGCCATTAAGGAGCAGGTTGACCATTATATGCATTTGATGGTTTATGGGGAGTTTGTGCAGTCGCCCCAGGTAAAACTGGCGGAATTATTGGTCAGGCACCTTCCTGAAAACCTGGACAATGTTTTTCTTGTGAACTCTGGAAGCGAAGCGGTTGAGGGCGCCCTGAAACTGGCCAAACGTTACACCGGGCGGACTGAAGTAATAAGTTTCAGTAATGCTTACCATGGGAGTACACAGGGTTCCCTCAGCGTGATGGGAAACGAAAGAATGAAAAAGTCGTTCAGGCCGCTGATTCCTGATGTCAGGATACTAAAATATAATCATATTCAGGCGCTGGAAGAAATATCCGATCGCTCTGCTTGCGTTATTGTCGAGACCATCCAGGGGGAAGGCGGAGCTGTAGTTCCCTCAGAGGCTTTTATGAAAGCATTGAGGAAACGTTGCCATGAAACCGGGGCCTTGCTAATTCTTGATGAGATACAGGCAGGTCTGGGCAGGACTGGGAAGCTTTGGGCATTTGAATACTTTGGGATTGTTCCCGATATCCTTTTGCTGGCGAAAGGTCTGGGTGGGGGAATGCCCATTGGAGCGTTTATTTCCTCTTCAGAGATCATGAGGAGCCTTACCTATTCTCCTGTTCTTGGTCATATCACCACCTTTGGCGGTAATGCAGTATGTGCTGCTGCTGCTTTGGCAACGCTTGAAGTCATTACAGAAAATAAGCTTTGGGAAGGTGTGGAGGTAAAAGAAAAGCTTTTTCGTGCAAATTTAAAACACCCTTCCATCAGGGGTATTCATGGAAAAGGGCTTATGCTTGCACTTGAATTTGATTCATTTGAGAAAAACAAGGAGGTTATTGACCGTTGCCTTGATATGGGGGTGCTGACCGACTGGTTTCTTTTTGCAGAGCATTGCCTGAGGATAGCACCGCCCTTGACCATCAATGAGAAGCAGATACATGAGGCATGTGAGGTTATCCTGAAAGCCCTGAAATAATTTTTTTGTTTTACCTTGATTTCTGCATAACTTTAACCATTGAGTTCTCGTTCCTAAACCAAACGATAAGCCATGGATGAGCAATTGCTTACCCTTTTTGAAACCATGCCTCTTCAAAGCCTTCCAGTGACAGGTTTTTTCCAGAACTATCCGCTTGAGAAGGTTTACCGTGATGGCGACTTTTTGCTTTTATGCGGAACAAGCGATTACCAGTGGGCATATCTTTGCGGTGATAATCCTGAAGGCCTGCTGGGTGTACTTGAGCAGTTTAATTATGCTACTTTGTATTTTGCAAATGTGGAGGATTGGATGCTTCCCGCCATTACACAAATGCACCGCATTGACTGGAAGCTAACTACGCACCGATATTATCTACTGGAAGACAAGCACATTGAGCCACCGCTTCAGGAATTCCGAAAACTTGACCCCTCGATGGCCAAATATATTTTTGAGCGATCGGCCTATAAGGACTTTACTTCGGAAGGCTATATCCGTGACCGGCTCGAAAAAGATATCTCAATTGGAATATGGCAGGATCAAGAATTGGTGGGATGGGGACTTACCCATGATGATGCAAGCCTTGGCTTTCTGAATGTGTTGCCCGCATGGCAGGGAAAAGGCCTCGGAGAGAGTATCTTGAGAGCCTTGATTCTAAAGAAAAGAGAAAGGAGCCTTCCGATCTTTGTTAACATTGAGCCCCATAATATCCAGTCAATCAACTTAATCAAGAAACTTGGTTTTTCCTTCGACAGGCAGGTTTCCTGGCTAAAGATTACTTAAAGCGTCCTAAAGTTCAGTTTTTCCTTCTTTTTCCTGTTTGTCCAGCTCATCCTGAAGTTCATCCATCACATATCCTTCGGCTTTTGGGACTCCCATGCGGTGGGCAACTCGTCCAATCATATGCGTGCCAATGGGTGCGGTAAAGATCACAAAGATCACCACCATTAAGGACTCGATGGCTACGATCCATTGGGGATGCCATAACACAACAGCCAGCAACATCAGGATGGCACCAAGGGAAGCTGCTTTGGTAATGGCGTGCATACGCATATAAACATCCTGGAGCTTAACAACCCCAATGGCAGCGATGAGCATAAACAATGATCCGGCGATCAGCAACAGCGAAACGATCCATTCCATCATTATTCAATCCTCCTTTTCAGATATTTTGCAAAAGCAATGTTCCCCATAAAGACCAGCAGGGCTATGACAACCGCAACATTCAGGTATACCGTTTGCCCGGTAAGCATAATGTAGGTAAGAATTAAACCGATCACAAGGGAGGCGATTAAATCCATTACTACCATCCGGTCGGGCAGGGTGGGGCCGGTCAGCAGGCGATAGAGTCCGGCAAAAAGAGATATCGTCAGGCTGGCAAAACTCAGATTTACCGCAAACATTAAAATGGGATGTCCTTCCAGGCTCATAAGATGTAGGTTTTATTCAAAGATTTTTTGAATGCGTCTCTCAAGCTGCTGTTTGGTCTTACGAATAAATTCCTCCTTATCGTAAAGGTACATAACGTGTATGTATATCTTTTTTTTATCGGGGGTCATATCCAGGGTGAGGCTTCCAGGGGTCATGGAGATCAGGTTAGCCAGGGAGATGATGGCGGTTTCCGACTTCAGGTCGACGGGAACTTCCACAATGCCGGGTTTCATGTAGTCTTTTGGGGTGATGATATCCCATGCCACAAAAAGACTGGATATCACCAGTTCCTTCAGGTAGTAAACCAAAAAGACCAGGATTCTTCCCAAACGTAAAAAGAAATTCAAAATGCTTCTCATAACTATCCCTTTTATTTTCCTAATACAGCATTAATGTATAAATCGGGAAACACCACCTGCCGGGCCGCTTCTACTGTAATTTCAGAAACAGGTCCCGCAAATAAACCCAGCAAAACGACCGCAATGGCCATCATAGTGGTAGCGGCAATGGCTCTCCGGCTAACCTTCCCTTTTTTGACCTCTTCAGGTTCTTTCTTCCAGTAGGCCTCATTCCAAATTTTCACCATTGAGAAAAGGGTAAACAGGCCAACGAGGATGGCAACGCCTGTAATAAAATAATCACCGGCTTCAAATCCCCCTTTGATCAGGAAAAATTTCCCAAAAAAGCCGGGAAGGGGAGGGATTCCGGCCAGGGACATGGCTGGAATAAAAAACAGCAGGGCAAGCAATGGACTTGCCTTGTAAAGGCCTCCCAAATGTTTCAGGTCATAACTCCCGGAACGCTGGTAGACCAGTCCGCCTGCCAAAAAGGTGTTGGTCTTTGAAAGCATATTGTGGACCATAAAGTAGATGGCTCCGGCGATCCCTCCAACGGTAAAAAGACCAAGGCCCATCACCATATAGCCAACCTGGCTGATGATGTGGAATGAAAGAATTTTCCGGATGTCGAATTGTGATGCAGCCATCAATACCCCTATGGTCATGGTAAGGCCTGCGATTACAAGGATAAAGGTTTTCCAGAACAGCGTGTTATCCACAATAAAAAGGCTGTAAAAGCGAAACATGGTATAAATACCAACCTTGGTGAGTGTTCCGGCAAACAAGGCTGTAATCGGTATGGGTGGCGTGTGGTAGGAAGCCGGTAACCAGAAAAAGAAGGGGAAAAGGGCGGACTTCACACTAAATGCTATGAAAAACAGCATTAAAGCACCATCCAGATAAGGGATGTCACCCATGGTCCTCAGCTTGAATGCCAGGTCAGCCATGTTGAGTGTCCCGGTCAGGCCGTAAAGGATGCCTATCGCTGCCACGAAAAAGACGGAGGCAATAAAGTTGATGGTCACATACTTAATGCTGCCCCTAAGCTGCTCAGCGGATCCCCCGAGGGCAATCAACACAAAACTGGAGGTGAGCATCACCTCATACCACACATATAGGTTAAAGATATCCCCGGTGATGAATGCGCCATTGACCCCCATGAGCAATCCAAAGGAAATCGGGTAATAACCTGCACTTTGTCGGCCCTTGTCAATAAACCCGGGCGAATAGATCATGATAACAATGGCAATAAAAGAAACGGTAATTAGCATGATGGCCGAAAGCAGATCGACCACCAGGGTAATCCCGTAAGGCGCAATCCAGGAACCCACCTGCAGCGTTGCGATTCCGTTTTGCTCGACGTCAATAAGCAAGATAACGGATACCAAAATGAGGATAACTGAGGCCAAAAGGCTGAAATGCTGCTGAAAAGCAAGCCACCGCCGGGTGAAGATCAGCACCACCATGAAAAACAGCGGGAGGATGATGGGTAAAACCAGTATCATAGGTTATTCGTTTTCTGAGAGTTCGTCAAGATCCACTGTTTTGGTTACACTGTAAAAGCGATAAACCAGTACCAGGGCAAAAGCGGTAACACCAAGGCTGATAACAATCGCAGTTAAAATCAGTGCCTGTGGCAGGGGGTCAGCCATATTTTCCACTTCTCCCGGCAAATCCCGCAAAAAGGATGGAAACCCACGTGTCAGACCGCCTGCAACAAACAACAGGAGGTTTGTGGCGTGTCCCAGGAAAATAAGCCCAAGCACCAGTTTAAAAATATTTCTTCGCAACAGCAGGTAAATTGCTGCTCCGTATAATACCCCGATCAGTATGGCAAACAAAAATAGCATCTTTATTCCTCCATGATTGAAAACATAACCAGCGTAAGCATGCCGGCAACGGTAAAATAAACGCCAAGGTCAAACAACAAAGGGGTTCCCAGTTTCAGCTCAAAAGTGGAGCCTGAAAAAAATGTGGCCCACTCTCCGGTCATAAACAGGTGCCCCTCTATCAGGGCAGGCAAGCCTGAAACCAGGGCAAGCAATAACCCAATACCTGTCAATGCTACCGGGCTTATACGGATCCTTTTCTGGGTTTCCTGCACCCCAAACCCCATGGCATAGAGAATAAATGCTGCGCCCAGCATCAATCCCCCGATAAAACCTCCACCGGGTTCATTGTGCCCACGGTAAAGCACTACCAGTGAGAGAATCACCAGCAATGGACGCATGTGGCGGGCGGCTATCTGAAGTATGACTGATTCCATGTCAGACCTTAATTTTTTTGGTTAATTTAATCATGGAGAAAATGCCCAGTGCAGCTACAGCCAATACGGTAATTTCTCCCAGGGTATCAAAAGCCCTGAAGTCTACCAGGATTACATTGACGATATTTCTTCCGTAAGCTTCCGTATAACTTGATTCCTTAAAGAAATCAGAAATGGGTTCCTGGACCACTGAGGTGCCAGCCTGTAATACGAGAACCATCATAAAACTGCCAACCAGCGTTGCGATCAGGGCATCACGCATCCGGGCCCCTGTTCCCGAATACTTGACATATTTGGGAAGATGAAACAGCACCGCCATGGCCAGGATGACCATAAGGGTTTCGACAAGGATCATGGTAATGGCCAAATCAACTCCACTGTAGGCAATAAAGATGATGGTGATTCCAAACCCAATCACACTCATGGCTATTAAGGCTACAACTCTGGAGTGCGAAGCAACAGCTGAAATGGTTGCAGCTATGATCAGTGCCACAACGGCTACCAGGTTGAGGGGCATGTCCTTGAAATCCAGGGTCAGAATCACAGGATCTCCGTTCCAGATTTGAATCCAAACCAACAGGGAAGCCACAACAAAAACCGTCATCAGGTAAAACCGGTGATATCCATGCTGAATGGCTTTCGTCTGTTCTTTGGTATAATACAGAAAATGGTCGATCATTTGAAAGAAGATCCTGGAAAACTCCCTTTCGAAATACTTTAAGTTGATCTTTTCGGCAAAGGAAATTAATCTCAAGCGGTATCTGTAAGCCAGGACGCCAAGGGCGATGGTCAGGGCACTTAAGCCCAAAACAAGATTGAATCCATGCCAAAGTTTCAGCTTTATGGCAGCCATTCCTGGACTAATGGCCATGATGGCCTGTGAGGTAAGGGGGTTGGCCATGGTTTTTGGAAACAACCCAAGAAACAAACTGATGAGGACAAGGAAAAAAGGCCCAAGAATGAGGGCCAAAGAAGGCTCTTTCGGCTTTTTCTCATAAGCAGGTTCTTTGCCCCAGAAAATGTCCAGCGTAAGACGCATGGACAGGAATACCATAATCACGTTGGTCAGGAAACCTGCAATAAGGATAAACCAATGGGCGCTGGGAGCATTGGCCTTGGCTTCATAGATCAACTCTTTGCCAATAAAGCCCAGCATGGGAGGGATGCCGGCCATGGATACCAATGCCAATATCATAACCACTGCGGCAAATGGCATGTATTTAAAAAGCCCTCCTAATTTATTGATATCACGGGTCCCTGTTTTTTTCTCAATATTCCCAGCCATCATAAACAGCGTGCCTTTATAAAGGGCATGAACAAGAAGAAAAACGATGGCAGCGTTAATGGCATATTCTGTTCCTGTGCCTATAAGCAATACCAGTGATCCAAGCGCACTTACCGTGGAGTAGGCAAGGATTCTCTTGAGGTCGGTTTGGGTGATGCTAAGCCAGGCCCCTACAAACATCGTGGTAACCCCGAAAATACTTAGCAGGTAATGCCATTCCTGGGTGCCACCGAGAATGGGGTTAAGACGTGCCAGCAAAAAGACACCGGCCTTTACCATGGTGGCTGAGTGCAGATAAGCGCTGACCGGCGAGGGAGCAGCCATGGCTCCTGGTAGCCAGAAATGAAAGGGGAATTGAGCCGACTTTGTAAATGCTCCGGCCAGGATAAGGAGTAATGCAGGAAGGTAAAGGTTGCTTGATTTGATTGCTTCAGGATTGCTCAACAAAGTGGTAAGCTCGTAATTACCATAGGGAATGCCTAACAGAACAAAACCTCCGAGTAAGGCCAGCCCCCCAAAACCGGTGATAAGCAATGCCTGCAATGCCGCAGCCCTGGCCTCTGGCTTTTCGTGGTTATACCCGATTAACAGGTATGAAGAAACACTGGTCAGCTCCCAGAAAACAAATAAGGTGATTAAATTTCCGGAAACCACCAGGCCCACCATTGAAGCCATGAAAAGAACCAGATACCCCATAAAACGTCCTTTCATGGGATAAGTCTTCATGTAATATCCGGCATAAATTAAAATAAATGCACCAATGCCAAGCACGAGCAGGCTGAACAAAACACTCAGGCCATCAATATAAAAGGAGAAGTCAATACCATATGCCGGAAGCCAATTATACCTTTGGATGAATACTTCTCCCTGGTTAATTTCGGGCAGCAGGCCCAGGAACCACAAGAAACTTGCAAAAGGAATGATGGCAAACACCCATCCCGCAGCCTTACCGAGGTAACGACGGGTAAAAGGGGCCAGGGCTGAAAGTATTAGAAGTGCGAGGAGTAAGGTCCCTATATTCATTGGCAAAGAATTAATTTTCCCCGATGGTTTTAATGTTCAAAAAAATCCGATTCCGCTGACAACGCTGAATAATGTATTGCTAACACCTGTCTTTTAAAATTTGTTTACCAAGTTACCAAAAAAATCATTGGCTTGAAATTGAATTATAAGGGACTTTTTTGACTTTTTTAGTTTGTCAAATTGTCGCCCACATCTTTTGAAAAGCGTCATTTTGTCGGTAATAAGTCCTGTTCTTTGGGGTGTCATTCCCTTGGCATGCTGTTTGAGACCTTTTCTTTGAAAACAAAAAAATATTGTTTCACCATTAAAATAAAGGAGGATCAAGCTATGTTACCGATGTTAAGACGAAGCAGAGTAAATGTTCCCAGCCTCATTGATGAGTTTTTTGGCCGGGATTTGATGCAGAACTTCTTCGAAGACCAGACCGGTATCAGCATGCCAGCCGTTAATGTGGTGGAATCCAATGATAACTTCCGCATTGAAGTGGCTGCTCCCGGACTGGAGAAGAAAGACTTTAAGATTGACCTGGACAACAATTTGCTGACCATTTCCTCGGAAAAGGAAGAAAGCAGCGAAAGCCAGGAAGAAGGAAATTACATGCGCAGGGAGTTTAGCTACTCAAGTTTCAGGCGCTCGTTCAGCCTGCCAAACTCGGTGGATGCTGAAAAAATCCAGGCCAACCACAAAGACGGGATTCTGAGCATCACCCTTCCCAAGAAGGAGGAAGCTAAACAAAAACCGCCCAAGCAGATTTCTATTTCTTAAGGCGATTTACAAAAACCGGGGCCAAGCCCCGGTTTTTTTTATTTTTCAATAATCTCAAATTCAGTCCGGCGGTTGAGTTGACGTCCTTCCGGCGTATCATTGGTGGCTACAGGACGGGTAAAGCCATAACCCTTAAAAGTAAGTCTTTCCCCTTCAACACCCCTGTCAGTCAAAAATTCAACCACTGCACGGGCACGGTCTTCCGACAACTTCTGATTCATATTGGCTGATCCAACATTATCGGTATGCCCCGAGATTTCAATTTTTAATTTTGGATTATCTGCAAGGAGTTTATACAGTACGCCAAGCTCGGCATAGGATTCAGGCCGCAGGTTTGAACTGCCTGTATCAAAGAAAATGTTCCTTAAAACAATCGTTGTTCCGACTTCTACCCGCTTCAGACGGATGTCGTTAATGATTTCGGTAAAAACATTCGTTTCCTTAATGTTGATATTCTCGGAGTGGAAAAGATAGTCCTTTGCCTGCACGGAGATCCCAAAGTTTTTACCACCCGGGAGTGAGATAAAATATGCCCCGGTTTCGGGATTGGTGGCAAAGGTGGCAAGCAGGTCTTCCTCTTCATTATCGTACAATTCAATATTGGCAAGCAGCGGTTCGCCTGTCTCATCGTCCAGAACCCTTCCCCGCAAAAGGGTCATGGGCGGGATGGCCGGAGCGCTCTGATCAAGGAAAACGGAAAAGTCGGGTCTTGCCTTGCTTGCAATAGGCTCTGTTTTCATTTGGTTGATCAGGGGTTTCTCTGGTCCCATAAATGTGACTGAATAAATATCGCTGGCACCAACGCCGCCTGATCGAAGGGATGAAAAATAAGCAGTCTCTCCATCCCCTGTCGGTCTGAAGAACAAGTCATTTGCAGGGGTGTTGATGGGGTAGCCAAGGTTGACCGGGGTGTTCCAGTGTCCGTTTTCAAACGAAGTGCTGAAGATGTCAAAACCGCCCATTGAGTTGTGACCCATTGAGCTAAAATATAAAGTTTGCTCATCCGGGGTCAGATACAGGCCTTCTTCGTCATATTCTGAATTAACTGCGGGACCCAGGTTCACAGGCTCCTGCCAGCGGTCGCGATGGTCCTTCGAGGTATACCAGATATCCTTGCCGCCATATCCTCCCGGACGGTCACTGATAAAATACAACTCCCTCCCATCCGTAGAGAGTGATGCGCTGGTTTCCTGGTGCCGTGAATTGATCCCATTGCGCATTCTCGAAGGTTTACTCCATCGGTCCTTTTTATATTCAGCAAGATAAAGGTCACCGCCCTTATTGCCATTGTAAACGATCATGGTAAGTCCATCGTGCGAAATGGCAGCCACGGCACTGTGGTTTTTCCTGTTGAGGGTTTTGCCTGCATGACCTGTCAGTTGCCATTGTCCATCAAACTTTTCGGCAACTAATATGTTTTCAAAATATTTATAATCAATGCGATCCAGGCTGGCATTATGCTCAAGGGGCCTGCGGGAGGTAAAGTACATCTGTTCAGCACCTGGCAATAATTTTGGACTGTAGTCATCATATGCTGAGTTAATACCCTCTCCCAGGTTGTCAACAAAAACCCTGACAGGCTCGGCTACCAGGGCCATGGCATTTTGGCATTCGGCTATCCGGCGTTCAATGAGTTGCCTTCGAATGGATAACTCTTCTGGCGTGAGGTTTTGGCGGAAACGGGCAAAATGCTCAATGGCTTTTGAAAACTCCATATTCAGATGATAAGCCTCCCCCAGGAAAAAATAAACTTCCGGATCGGGGTGCCCCAGTGCGAGGGCTTTCTCGAGGAATGCTGTCGCTTCAGGATATTTGTTAGTCATGAGAATGGCCTGCCCAATGAGGTAATTAAGTTTACCGTTATCCGGGTTGAATGCGTGGGCTTTTAATAGGTAATCGATCGATTCAAGCGTTCGTCCGCCACCCTGGTAAAAAAGCTTTTCGCCGGTTTTAAGATTCTTCTGAGCCTCCTTTAAACCTTTAGGGTCATTGGGGAAGGCCGCCCGTTCGAATTCAACATTCTGGCCCAGCAAGCCCAGGGGAACTGCCATCAGGACCACCAATAACAAAGACTGTAGTTGAAACATTCGTGATATTTTCATGACATTCGGGTTTTCCATTTTATTTCAAAAAACGCTCTGAAATACTTAAGCCAAGTTCCAGTGCCTTTTCCCAATCCTGACGTGCTCCTTCCTTATCACGCATCATTTCCCTGAGTACCCCCCGGTTCTGATAGGCTTCTGCATAGTTGGGGTCCAGGGCAATGGCCTGGTTAAAATCTGTCAACGCCCCTTCAAAATCATTCAGCTTGTATTTGGCGTTTCCCCTGTTATTGAAAGCTTCTGCAAAAACAGGGTTAAGTTCCAGGGCCTTGTTGTAGTCTGTGATGGCTTCAGCATATTGCTCAAGGTTAAAACGTGCAATGCCCCGGTTGTTGTAAGCCATGGCATAGGAGGGCTGCAGACGGATGGCCGTGGTGAAATATTCAAGCGCATCCTGGTATTGCTGCATTTCATTGCCCAGGCAACCTATGTTGTTAAAACCGAAATACATGGAAGGGTCTAAAAGGAGGGCCTGCTGGTAATCGGCCAGGGCTTCCGGCAGGTTCCCCAGCCGCTGGTGGCTGCTCCCCCGGTCATTCCACGCAGCCGCAAAGTCAGGCTTTAGCTCAATGGCTTTTGTCAGGTCCCTGGCAGCTCTTGCATATTCATCCTGCTCAAACCAGACAATGCCACGGTAGTACCATCCCAGGTATTGATCAGCATTAAGCCGGATACCCTGGTCAAAACTCTTTATGGCCTCGGCATATTTCTTCATGGCCCCCAATACCTGGCCCCTGGCAATATAGGCCAGGGCCATCTCGGGTGAAAGTTCCAGCGCCTCATCAAAGTCTTTTAGTGCACCATTAAAATCAAACTGGCTTTGTTTTACAACGCCCCGGTTGTAAAAAGCCTGGGCATATTCAGGGAATAGCTCTGTTGCCTTGTCAAACTGCTTCAGGGCCTGATCGGGTTTGTTTTGCTTAAACAATTGGATGCCTTCATTAAAATACCGCTCGGCCTCTAAAGCACTGTGGTTCCCGATCCTGATCGTATCCGAAGGGCTCCCGGCTGATAGCTTGACCAGCAAAAATAGGAGCAGGGAAAGAAAGAGATATCGTCTGTTCATAATTTGAAAGGTTTTTTCAAGGGGCAAGTTAATGAAAATTATGCAAGCCTGTATATATAGATTAACGATTTTAGAGGTCAAAAATCAATAAATTTGCATCCGAACCTTTATGCTCTGCCAATGTACCTGACCAGGCATGTTTTATTACAATATATCTTCCGCAAGCCTTTTGGCATCCATTCGCCTTTTCTGTATGACTTTGCCTGTCGATGTCTTTATGCCCGTGACCGGCTGCCTGATTTCGACCTGATTGAAAATCTTCGCCATACATTGCTTCAGGATCAAACAATCCTTGATATTACCGATTTTGGCAGGGGGACGGGCAGGCATAAGCGCAGGGAAGGTGATGCCCCGCTTCTGTATAAACGGAAAATTAGCAGCATTGCCCGGCATTCTCTTCAAAGCCCTGCCATGTGCCGCTTGCTTTATCGAACCGTTCAGTATTTTTCACCCGATCATATCCTTGAACTGGGCACTTCATTGGGCATCTCCACTGCCTACCTGGCAAAAGCCGCTCCCAAAGCACGCATCATAACGCTGGAAGGTTGTGAGCAAACCGCTGACAGAGCCCGGTCACTGTTTCGAAAAACCAAGCTTCATAACATTGAAGTCATTACCGGCGATTTTAAACAAACCCTCGGTGAGGCCCTTCAGAAATTACAGAAAGTCGGCCTGGTTTACCTCGATGGCGATCATTCCTATTCAGGGGTGATGAACAATTTCTGCAAGATTATCGAACATCTTGATGAGAATAGCGTTTTAATCCTCGACGATATTCGCTGGTCGAAGGGCATGAAAAAGGCCTGGCTGGAAATTGCAGGACATCACAAAACCACGCTTGCAGTCGATTTATTCAGCCTGGGTATCGTGTTTTTTAACCCTTCCCTGAGTAAACAAATTATTCCCGTAGGTTATTGATTTTTTCTAACTTTGACCTTTGTCACCGAATTAACTGTTTCCATGAAAGAAGAACTGATCAGGCTTGAGGAGTTAACCAAATACTATAAGGTAGGGACTGAAGTAGTGAAAGCCCTCAGGGGTATTACCACTTCCATTTACCGCAATGAATATGTGGCATTGATGGGGCCCTCCGGATCGGGCAAATCTACCCTGATGAACATCCTGGGTTGCCTCGATACCCCTACCAGTGGCAGCTATTTCCTCAATGGCAAAGACGTCAGTAAACTTGTGGATAACGAACTGGCTGAGATTCGCAACCGTGAGATCGGTTTTGTTTTCCAGACTTTCAACCTGCTTCCCCGCAGCACGGCCCTTGACAACGTGGCACTGCCTCTTATTTATGCAGGACAGAACAAGATTCTGCGACGGGAACGTGCCCTCCAGGTGCTTGATCAGGTTGGACTTTCTGACCGCACACATCATAAGCCCAATGAGCTCTCAGGAGGACAGCGCCAAAGAGTAGCCGTGGCCAGGGCTTTGGTTAATAACCCCAGTATCATCCTGGCCGATGAGCCTACCGGTAACCTCGACACCAAGACTTCCACCGAGATCATGGAACTGCTCGAACAGATCCATGAAGCGGGCAATACCATTATCCTGGTTACAGACGAAGAGGATATTGCCCTTCACGCCCATCGCATCATCCGCCTGCGAGACGGACTTATTGAAAGCGACGCCACCAACCCGAATATCGTCAGGGTGAACCCGGCTACCCAGGCTGCCGGTTAAGAAAGAATATTGTATGAATGAAAGAGTGGAAAATATACACCAAGACTGGCGATAAAGGACAGACCTCCCTCTTGGGTGGGAAAAGAGTACCCAAATACCACCAGCGTATCGAGACCTATGGCACCATTGACGAGCTGAACTCCTTTGTTGGCTTGTTGCGTGACCAGGAAATAGACAGCCATTACCAGGACATCCTGTTCGAGATTCAGGACCGGCTTTTCACTGCTGAATCCCTTATCGCTGCCGACGAGGGCAGTGAAGCCTTTCAATTGCCCTCCCTCTCTGAGGACGACATCACCCTGCTGGAGAAAGAGATCGACCAGATGAACGAAGCCCTGCCTCCCCTCACCAATTTTATCCTTCCCGGAGGACATTCAATCATTTCCCTGGCCCACGTCTGCCGCACCGTTTGTCGTCGTGCCGAACGCCACATGATCCATTTGGCCGCCAACCATCCCGTGGATGAACTGATCATCCGCTATTTTAACCGCCTCTCCGACTATTTCTTTGTCCTGGCACGTAAACTGGCAAAAGACCTTGACATCCCCGACCAGGTGTGGAAAGCGAGGAAGTGAGAAAAGAGAGGTGAGAGATGAGAGATGAGAGGTGAGAGGTGAGAGATGAGAAGTGAGAGGATGTGATAATGAAATAGCATGGAGCTTGGAGCATGGGGCATGGGGTTAAACCGCATAGCGGTGACCGTATGGTAGAAGAAGCCAGCCCCCCTGTCCCGCTAAGCCGCTTAGCGGCGACCGCATGGCAGCTTTATTTCCTGAAAAATTTGTGGACCAGAAAAAGAGGTGAGAGGGGAGAGATGAGAAGTGAGAGGATGTGATAATGAAAT
>JAZBOS010000157.1 GCA_036351255.1 Bacteroides sp. | reverse complement strand
CTGTTATCTGCTGAGAGCAGGATATTTTTCTGGAAATTGCCGGAAACGAAAAAATAAGGCTTATAATCTTCGGGATCCAGTTGATGTGAAAACCAGATCTCTATATCCAGGTTTTCATAGTCGATGTCCCTTTGAGGCGCAGTGCCAAAATCAATGCCATTGATCGTGATGTTTTCAATAAGGAGTTTGCCATTCTCGGTGAAAAAATTTACCGTTATCCCGGGGAATGTCTCCCCCCCCGCACCTGCAAGTTCACCTGTAATGATTATGCGATAAGCGGACTGATAAGAAAGCAATGATTCCGTATTCAGGATGATGGTCGTATTATTGTCTTGCGAAGACAGGTCAAATGCCACAACAGAGTCAGGATCCTTAAAGAGTTGTATAGCCCCGGCAGCAGTGGATATATCAAGTTGATCATTAAACTCGATATAGATCATGCTGTCGACCGGAATGCCGTCATTGTTTCCCTGCAGGTCGAGACTTTCATCACCAATTTTTATTGCGGCAAGCTGGACCTTCCCGGGTGTATTTTCCTCTTGTTTCTTACAGGTTGCCAAAAGCAATGCACCCATTATGAACACCAGCCAAAGATAGGGAACAGCAGATTTCATGTTAATAAAATTAAAAAAAGGAGGATTAAGGAATTCCAAAACCCTCCTTTTTGTTTCAGTGTATCACAAATTAAGGTTTCTCTGATTCGTACATTAATGAAATTTCAGTTGGAGTCAGCACCTTATGGTAGAAGCGGATATCATCGAGCAATCCCTTGAAATGGTTGGCATCCGGGAAATCATAACCACCCCATGGTTCGTTGTCCCACAGTGTGCCTGCACGTGACTGGATGAATCCAAATGCCAGTTCATTCACAACCTCAGGTTCTGTACCGCCATACTTGAGCCCAACAATGGTTTGTTTCAGGTCTCCGTCGGGCCACAAGTTAAAGTCGAAGCTCTTCATCTTTTCGCCATTGTAATACAGGGTGCCCTGTTTTGTCGCACCGTTGTATGTGTAAACGACGTGCAGCCATGCATCCTTAAGCAAAGCGATCATATCGTCCTGGCTGATTGATTTGGCAAAGTCCCATCCCTGCCATCCGCCATTTGTATTGTCCTGTGCTTCAAAGGGGAACCACATATCTTCAGCGGTGGTTGTTCCGTCTCCTGCTTCGTACTGAATCGCGAACTTAGCTCCGTCATAGGACCCGAATATTTCATACTGGATGCCATAGAAGGCACCGAGTCCCATTACAAAATGCCCGGTGGTCTTGTTCTCTGAATTGGTCTTCACCCAGAAAGTGATGGTAAAGTCAGCGGTATTGATCAGTTCGTCCCCATTGGGAATTTCAATGATGCTGGTTGTCCCGTTGAAGGAAGCTGCCTTGCCTGCTTCTGCATTGCGTGAATCTACATAAGTGATATCAATGATTCCGGTTGGCAAAGGATTATAGGTTCCCACATCGTCATTGGAATTGTCTTCGAATCCCCAGTGGGCTATCTGGCCTGCCGGGACGAAGGTTCCCTCGGTGGTGAAAGTACGCTCAAGTGTTCCTATTGCCTGGTCATCGGTTGACTGGATGCCCGACATGGTCAGTTTGTACAGGGCCCCATTGCCCAGATCAACATCCGGTACGATAGTCACGGTTCGTCCCGAGACGGTGATTGTGAGGTCAATTGAAGCACCATCGTAATCCCGGTCCAATTTAATGTTGTTTTCATTGGCTGTCGATGCCTTAACATCAACCGAGAATACTGCAGTGATAGTCGGATCCGGAGGAATATTGTCCGGTGGGGTGGCACCGTTCATGTCAATAGATCCGGCTTTCAGTGAAGAAAGGGTGAAGGTGACCTGTTCATCCTCATCCTTTTTGCAATTGGTCACCCCTATAATCAGGGCAGCCATTAATAGTGTTGAAACAATAAAAATAATCTTCCTTTTCATGTTACATAGTTTTAAGATTAAACAATAATTATAATTTTCTTACCACATTGGATTTTGAGATAATGTCCCTTTTGATATATCTATTTCCGTTTGAGGAATTGGTAAAAGTTCGTGCTTCCCTTGAATATATCCCAGTGGCCCCAGTATCTCCGGAGCTTTGCCTGTCCTGACCAGGTCCCAGAAACGATGTCCTTCCAGTGCAAGCTCGTGCCTTCTTTCTTCCAGGATCAGGTCACGCAATTCACCCTGATCCAGTGTAGTGATATCCGGAAGTATTTCATTATTGCCCTCGCGTGCCCTGGCCCTTACCATGTTAAGGTATCCCAGTGCCTCACCGGGATTGCCATTTTCATTGAGTGCTTCCGCAGCCATAAGCAAAACATCTGCGTAACGGATGATCCTCCTGTGATGTCCCCATTGCGTAAGCACATTGGTGCCGGGAACCCATACCTTGCGGTTGTAACATTCTACTTCGATAAGATTCCCCTGGTCATCAAATACTTCATCCGGTGTGGAGCCGTCACCAAGGATCTCAACATCATCAATCACATCGCCCAGGTCAATGATAGTCCCCTTCAGACGGGGGTCGCCGGGTTCAAATGAGTTTCTCAGGTCGAGGGAAGGCCTGCTGAATCCCCAGCCCCTGTTCGGAGTGCCGCGCACGCCCTGTGTGTTGGCATACTGGTTTCCACCCGACTCGGTCCCTTCAACCTGCAAGGCCCCTATTTCAAAGACGGATTCTATTCCATTGTTGCCATTCACCCCATTGGCATCCACAAAGACCGGTTCAAGGCCATATTCCATCGAGTTAATGACTTCCATGGCATAGAGTTCCGCATTGACAAAATCCTTTCTGAACAGGTATACCCTGGCGAGCATTGATTTTGCCGCACCTTTTGTAGCCCTTCCCTGATCCGCACTACCATAACCACTTTTCTCAGGAAGGTTGGCCGCGGCAAAAGCCAGGTCGCTGATGACCTGTTGAAAAATCTCTTCTTCTGCTGCCCTGGGCAGGTTCTGTTCGGGAGTGGTTGTGGTTACCAGTGGCACCCCGCTCCAGGCCCTGACCATATCAAAATAGACCAGGCCCCGGATAAACCGGGCTTCTGCAATATACCTGGTCTTCAGCCCTTCATCCATAGAAATATCCGGCACATATTCGACCACTACATTCGCCCGTTTCACGCCAACATACAATTGATTCCACCAGCGGTCCAGTCCATCCTGTGTGGGCGTGTGTGTAAAATCATCATAGGGCCCGACGGTGCTGAGCTGGTCATTGGGATTGCTGCCCTTATGGGAATCATCAGACATGATGTCCAGTATAGGGTATCCCCCTGAATTATAGTACCATTCACGCAAAGATGTATAGGCTGCATTGGTGGCCAGCAACGCATCCTCGGGGGTTTTGGGGAAATCCTCCTGCGTAAGTTGTCCCTGGGGGGAAACATCGAGAAATTTCTTGCATCCCGTTAACAATAAAATGAATGTTAAAATGGTCAGGATCGGGATTTTATGATTCATTGCTTTCATACTTTCAGAAAGTTAAATTGATACCG
>JAZBOS010000156.1 GCA_036351255.1 Bacteroides sp. | reverse complement strand
GTGGTGACCCAAAGTTGTTCAGCGTTCATCTCACCCAAACCTTTGTAACGCTGGATGTGAATCCCTGATTCTCTTCCTTCCTGACTGAATTCAGCAACAATAGATTTACGTTCGTCCTCACTCCAGGCATATCTTTCATCTTTGCCCTTGCGTATGAGATATAGGGGCGGGGTAGCAATGTAAACATAGCCCATCTCGATCAACTCACGCATGTATCTGAAGAAGAAGGTAAGTAACAGGGTGGCAATGTGGCTGCCATCAACATCGGCATCAGTCATGATAATGACCTTATGATAGCGCAGGCGTTCAAGGTTAAGGGCTTTGCTGTCTTCATTCGTTCCTATTGACACACCCAGAGCTGTAAACATGGTCTTGATCTCCTCGTTGTCGAAAATGCGGTGAGGCATGGCTTTCTCGACGTTAAGGATCTTCCCCCTGAGGGGCAGGATGGCCTGGAAACTGCGGTCGCGGCCTTGTTTAGCTGTGCCGCCTGCCGAGTCACCCTCTACCAGGAAGATTTCGCAACGTGCAGGATCCTTTTCAGAGCAGTCGGCCAGTTTTCCGGGCAAACCAGTACTGGTGAGCACGCTTTTTCGCTGGACCAGTTCGCGGGCTTTACGAGCAGCATGGCGGGCAGTGGCGGCAAGGATTACCTTGTTGACAATGGTTTTTGCTTCCTTTGGGTGTTCTTCAAGGTAGTAGTTAAGCATCTCATTCACAGCCTGATCAACCGCCCCGGCTACTTCCGAATTGCCCAGTTTGGTCTTGGTTTGGCCTTCAAACTGGGGTTCGGCTACTTTAACAGAGATTACGGCGGTGAGGCCTTCGCGGAAGTCATCGCCATTGATCTCAAATTTGAGTTTGGCAAGCATACCGGACTTCTCTGCATAGTTTTTTAGCGTACGGGTCAGCGCGCGGCGGAAACCGGCCAGATGCGTACCCCCTTCAATGGTACTGATGTTGTTGACATAGCTCTGCACATTCTCGGTGAAGGAGTCGTTGTATTGCATTGCGACTTCTACGGGAATGCCAGATTTCTCTGATTCCATGAATATGGGCTCATCAATAAGTTTTTCCCGGTTGCCATCCATGTAAAGCACGAATTCCTTTAATCCTTCCTCAGAATGGAAGGTCTCGGAAACATACTCCCCGTTTTCGTCTTGTTGCCGCTTATCGACGATGCTAAGGGTAACCCCCTTGTTCAGGAATGCCAGTTCTCGCAAGCGTGCGGAGAGGATGTCGTAGCTGTAATGGGTGATTTGGAAAATGCCATCATCAGGCAGAAAGGTTACTTCGGTACCGGTCTTTGTGGTGGTGCCGACCTCTTTCACCGGGAACTGGGGTTTGCCAAAACGGTACTCCTGGGTGTAGATCTTACCATTGCGGTAAACATTCACAACCAAGAGGGAGGAAAGGGCGTTGACACAGGATACGCCTACTCCGTGCAAACCGCCGGATACCTTGTAGCTGCCTTTGTCAAATTTTCCACCGGCGTGCAGTACGGTCATGACCACTTCCAGGGCGCTGCGGTTTTCCTTGGCATGCAAATCGGTGGGGATACCACGGCCGTTGTCAACAACGGTAATGGAATCATTTTCGTTGATTACAACGTCAATGCGGTCGCAGTGACCTGCCATGGCCTCATCTATGGAGTTGTCAATGACTTCGTAAACCAAGTGGTGCAGGCCCTTGCTGCTCACATCGCCGATGTACATGGCGGGGCGCTTTCTTACAGCCTCCAGTCCTTCAAGAACCTGAATGCTGGTGGCATCGTATGCAGGCACTTTTATATCAGTTGCCTTCAATATTTCACTCATAAAAATCCCTTCAAATTGGTAACTGGCAAAGGTACGATTTTTTAGGGAGTTTTTGGGTAAAAAAAGGCCTTTTGGAAAGAAAATTATTAACAAAAAAAACATCCTGAAACCCCCTATTTTATTTTGGTTTCAGGATGTCTCTGGTGCTTGTTGATAATTAAACCTCTTTTGCCGGAATCAGGCCAAAAAAACTTAAAATGACCAGCTAGCCCCCCCCATTATATGGAACTTCTGTGAGGGGTAATTCATCCATCGTTCCAGGGACTTGTTGGTAAGGTTCTGGAAGTTGAGGAAGAAGGAAAGGATGCGGGTGTAGCGGTACTCGACCCCAAGGTTTGCATCGATGTGCCAGCTGTGCAGTTGGTAAGCCTGGGGATTGCCCAATTCGTCGAAGATCCGGCCATAGGCAGCATCGCGAGAAAACAGGTCGGCACTCAGGATGATCTTATCCTGCATGTTGTATTTCATGTTTAGGTCCAGCTGTAGGCTGGGAAGGTGCCATGCTTCAATTTCCACTTCAGGGTTATACTGGAAGTAGTTGGCTGCCAGCCTGACGTGAAAGCGATTGCCAAACTGTCCGAAGAGTTCTCCTTTTAAATGCAGGCGGCGAAGGTTGTCGTAAACCAGGGTAAACTCGTTTTGGAGCAGACTGGTGGTGTCAGTTACAAAAAATGCATAATTTTCGATTCTTGCACTTGACATGCCCAGGTTGTAGGCAAACTGATCGCTGAAAGCCCCTTTGATTCCTGCAGCAATCTCCATTTTGGTATTTTGAAATGCAAGGGGTACGGAGGAATTCATAAAAGGGTTCTCACCAAGCAGGTCACGCAACGATTGACGCTGAAGCCCTCCTGAGAACTTGCTGTGAACAATAAGGCGACTGTCAATGAGGCTTGCTTCAAAACCAATATTGGGATAAACACGGAAATAGGAGGCCGTGTCAGCCTGGACATTAATATCCAAACCGGCATAAAGCTTCAGGCGGTTGTATTTGACGGCTACCTTTGGAAAAATGCTGATCAGGGCATTGCTTATGGTGTCGACAGAATTACGGTTGCTATAAAAATCGGTTCCCATATCCAGTCCGATGTATAACTGGTCGAGCATAGCAAAGGGATCTTCCATTTCGCGACCGACCTGACCCTTGAAACGGATATTGTGTTCAATGGCATCGTAACGGTCTGTTAACCAGTTGTATTCCAGTCCTGAATGGAAATTAACACGAGCCGAGTCGGGGCGATTGCTTCCGAAACCAACGCTTGCATTGAGCTGGTTGATGCGTTGCCGGAAATCCTTACTTGTCATATCATCAAGAATATCTTGGATGGGGTCGTTCAAATAATCATCAGGCTTGTAGCCATAGTAATGGACCACGTTGCGGTCATATCTGAGGCCTCCATCAAGGAAATTGCTCCCGAAGAAGCGTTTTCCAAAGACATGTGCCAAGTTATCGCTAAAGCCGCTGTATCCGTAGTCATTGATGCCACCCGAGGAAGAGCGGTGTTTCAGGTGCAGGCCAAGGCCATAGGTGTCGGATCGCAGAGTGTTAAAGAAAGCTTCAACATATGGGGTTGTGTAATTGCCGAACCCACCCCTGACATGCCCCTGGTATAGTTTTGAAAGGGGTTCTCCGCGCATTCGGGCAGCTGTAAGGGGCTCAAGTTCAAAGCGGGTGTCCAATCCACGGGGCCTGATTGAATAGGTGAAGGAAGGCTTTGCCTGAAGTGTGTCTTCGATGCGGGGGTTGTCGTTGATCTTAAAAGCGTCGGAAACGGTTGGCTGGTAAGGTGCAACCACGCGAATCTCTTCAATGTCCATGGTTCGTTGCCCGAAAAGCGGGGCAGCGGCCATCAGTGTAACGTGGCTGCTCAGTATCAGGATTCTGAAAATGGGCTTATTATTCATGGGTTGTTTATTTTTCCTTGGTGAATGCATGGCCTGAATTAAAACGCGTTTCTGCCGAGGTCAATTTCCACGGGTTCATTTTTTGGGGCTTGGTTTTGAAGCCTTTCCTTCTCAAGGATGGCATCCAGTTTCTTAATGGCCTCTGCACGCAAATCCTCACCCTCATAATTGTCAATGATGCTTTGCAGGGTATGCTTAGCCTGGAAAATGTTGTCGGCCGCAAGGTAATTATCGGCCAGCAGGATAAAGGTCTTTGCGAGCCAGTAGTCGTAGGCCGACATTTTGTTCACAAAGTCGAAGATCATTTTTTCAGATTGCTCATAATTGCCTTCACGGTATTCGATAAAGGCAAGATTGTACATGGCCTCGGCAGCTATTTCATTTTCCGCGATGTTCATGGCACTCTGAAAACTGGCACGGGCCTGGGTCATACGATCGAGTGTCAGGGCTGACTTTGCTGAGATCAGATGCGCTTCCTGCTGCACCTCACGTGGCGTTTTTTCATGGGCAAGAACGGTGGAGGCAAGGGCTAGAGTCTCCTGATAGCGCTCCAGATAGAATTGGGAACGCATCTGCCCGATCTGAGCCTCCAGCTTGTTGCTGGGCAGCTCTGCCACCTCTTCAAGTTTGCGGTAGTTTGCGAGGGCTTCCGCAAAGTTTTGCTGGCGAAAATCAATGATGGAAGCCCGCAGCAGGGCGTTCTCTGTAAATCTGGATCTGGGCCTGCTGATGACATAATTATACCCGTTCAGCGCCTGGGGAAAGTTCCCCGCGCGGAAATCGCATTCTGCTCGGTAGAAATGCGCATTGATGGCGAAAATACCATTTGGAAATTTTTCAAGGTAATTGCTGAAGCTTTGGCTTGAATTTTCGCAGTCACCCTCCATATACCTGTTTTCAGCAGCCACATAGGTCAGTGAATCCTGCTGGGCCGTGGTTACATTCGCAAAGCCCAGTCCTTCCGAGAATTGAATGAACTCCTCCACCCGGTCGAGTCCCACGTAAATGTTACGGATGGCCAGGAGGGCTTCCTGCGATTCAGACGTTCCGGGATAACGGCTGACCACTTCCTTAAAGATCTGCAGGGCTTGGTCGTCGCGGCTTGTATTGTAGTAGATAAGCCCAGATTTTAGCATTGCACTCTTTACATAACTGCTGCTTGGATGCTGGGAGATCACCTGCCCAAAAAAGTCCAGGGCTTGTTCATTGTTTTCCAGGGTCAGCCATGAATTGGCAATTTCATACAAGGCATCATCCTGGTAATTAGAAGCAGGGAATCGCTGAATGAGACCCTGCATTGTGCTGACCTTATTCTCAAACCGCCCCATAACGCCTTGTACAAGTCCTTTTTGAAAGATGGCATAGTCGGTATCGAGCAATGCGAGGCGAATGGCCCGATCGTAGTAGTCGAGGGCTTGGGGATAATCCTTGGAAATGAAATAGCTGTCGGCCACCCGCAATGTTGCATCGTTGATCAGACGGGGTTCTTCATTGGCGCTAGAGATGAATTTCCGGAAAGCAATAATGGCGCGGGGAAAGTTCTTGTTTTTAAAATGTGCATATCCGATGGTGTAATTTGCCCTATAATAAAATTCCTGTGTGAAGGCCCCCTGTGAGGTCAGGAAGCGCTCCATGGTCGAAATCGATTCCGTAAATTTCTCCTGGC
>JAZBOS010000155.1 GCA_036351255.1 Bacteroides sp. | reverse complement strand
TTTGTTCATTTTGCAAAGATTAGGGTTTACACATCATACAACAAATCCCAAGCTTAAAGGTTCCCAGGAAACGTTTAAGTGTCTGAAAAAAGTATTGTTTCTTGACTTTTGGGTTTAGTGCTGTGGGCTACTAATAATCAGCTAAATTACGATAAAAAATGCTATATGTCAAATATTTAGACTTTCAGAAGAACACCAGGATACCTGATTCGTGATACCTGAATTACAGTACCAGTGCAGCACTCACCTTGGCCGGCATGGCCCGGTAAAGGATAATCACATCCTGCCGGTCCATTTCAAGAATGATGGAAGGATGGTATTCCGGTTCCCTGAAGGTGATGGCCTGTAAGATGGCAGAGAGCCTGTGAGTGGAAAAGATATCGATGTTAAAGCGAACCTCCTGCCATGCTTGCCGGAACCCGGCATTATCTGACTGCCTGATCTGAAGGATTAGGCCGTTGTCAAATTGGAGCAGGAAACCGGCGAAATTTTCTACCGTCACATGCTCCTCCTTTTGCAGGGCTGCTTCCGTGGTATCTCTGGGGGCTCTGCGCAAATAGACCGGTTGTTTTTCAAGTGTGGAGATTTCGCTGACGCTGACCATGGGTTTTGATAACCATTGCAGGAGGGCCTCTTTATTCAACTCTTTGATTACCGGGCTGATATAAGCGCTTAAAACCTTTCCCTGGTGGAGCGGAAGGCCCTCCAGCTCAATGCTGGCAGCACTGTCAGCAAGGTTGCATAAAAGGTAAACTGAATCCAGGTCCGAAAGGACAAGACGGTTATGGACCATTGTGCTCTCCATTTCAAGACGGTAAAGGTCATTTCTTGATGCCCTGTCATATGTTGGATAGGCAGTTTTTCCGGCATTTTCGTTTTCAGTGTTGATCATCCAGGAAATAGAAGAGTTTGCCATTATCAATAGCGTGTAAAACAGTATAATCAGGAGCAGGTCCATGCTTATCCAGACATACCATTTTTTTCGGGAAATCCAAATTGTTATCATCAGAAGATTAATACTTTGGAACCAACAGACAAATGTTTATACACCAGTTCAAGGTCTTCATCGGCAAGCCTTATGCAGCCGTGTGTAACCGGCATGCCCAGCTGCCTTTTGTAAAGCGTTCCGTGGATCAGGTAACCCTGGCCCAGGCTGAGGGCATAATCGCCCAGCACACCATATTCGAAGCGGCTCTGGTCTTCAGGTGGGGGCACTGGCAACCCTTCTTCAATGAAGGCCCAATCAGGTTTTTTCCAGACGGGGTTCTCAACCTTGTCTTTGACCCGGAATGCTCCCCGAGGGGTCCTGAAGGTCCATGACCTGGAATCATGGGCAATAAGCGTTACAAAGTTACCTGTCGAACAGATCCCTTCCCTGACCACCCCTGCAGCGTTACACAGGCGGTAACGGTTGGCACTGACATTGATCACAAGGTAATAGCCTCCCGGGGTTTTTCTTGACAGTAGCCTGTTGTCTTTTTTCATCCCGGCCAAAAGGTTGTCTGCATATTTTAGGAGTTCCTTATCCTCCATGAAGATGCTGTCATTATCATTGGCATCCGACCTGATCTCCGGCGCTCTTTCCTGTACTATCCGGCTCAGGACGATCATCAGGGCGATCCAGAGCATGATCCCGGCCATGAAACCCAAAATAGAGACGAACTGTTTACCTGACATCCTTTTCATGCTGTGATAAGATTTCTTCCAATGGTTTTATAGAGCCAACAATGATAACCGGTGTATATGTTTTAACCATATTGTAAAGCTGGTCCATGTCGCTATTGCTAAGCGCAATGCAACCATCTGTCCAGTCAATTCCCCTGCCTCCCGCACCGTGGATTTCAATCAATCCCCCGATCTGAGCGTCTGAAGGGATATGCCCGGAGGACTTAAGTTCCTCGAACCTGCGTTTGTCATCCTCATTCGGATAATCCAGCAGCAGGGCCTTGTGGTACTTTGTTTCTTTGTTTTTCTTTTTTTGGACTACTTTGTATTGCCCTTCAGGGGTTGATTTATCGCCCTTCCTGGTCTTGTCCCCGATCCAGTTCTTTCCCAGTTCAATGTCAAAGGACCGTATCATCTTTCCGTTCTGTATCACATGGCATTTCCTTTCGAATTTGTCAACAAGCAGGGCTATGCTTTCATTATGCCGGGTCCAGGCTATCGCTTCTTTCTGACTGGTCACCCATCCCGGATAATCTTTAAAATAGCCATTAAGCACCTCATTGACATGTTTCTCCACTATTTGCACCTTTTTCAGGGCATCGTCAAGAAGATCATTGACCAGGGGCAGGTTGCCGTTTTCGTTCGAAACGGCAGCTTTTGACAAAGAAATCTTTCCCCCGGTGAATTGTTTCACGGTAATCCAGGATAACGGCAGCCAACCGATGAGCCAGTCTAAATGCTGGTATCTGGACTGGATTACTTCCATCCTTTTTGAAGTGGAAGCATTGATGTGTTTCCGGTTGACAAGTGCGTTATCTGCCGCCCGATTGGCTTCTGATATGGAGATCATGGCAAAGGAATCTGCAATGGCGTAGTCACGTGAGAGGAACCATTCCTGTTTTTGCATTGCCAGGTGTGAGACAGCTGAATCGTAACAGGCCTCGGCCTTCCCGAAGGCCGAGGGTGCATACAGGCCTGCCTTCACATTCCTTGCCTGTGAAATGGCAGCCCTGGCTTCAGCCATCCTTTGTTCGGGGTAGACAGGCCAGGAACGCCAAACCAACCATGCTGCCAGCAAAATAACTACTGCCGTGAAGGTTACTATCAGAACCAGTTTTAAGAATCGGGGCATGACATCAATAAATAAAAGCAGGGACCCGGGTTTACTACCCGAGACCCTGTTTTGTTATTTGGCCACTTGAATATTACTTTGTTTTTTTTGCACCTGAGGCTTTGCTGATCGCAACTTTCAATTCGTTGTTGATGGATATAAGCCCCTGTTGCGTGACGTTTATAAGTTCGAGCGCGGTGATGTAATCACCATTT
>JAZBOS010000154.1 GCA_036351255.1 Bacteroides sp. | reverse complement strand
CATGCTGGTGGTGGTCAACCCCGCCAAGGCCGACGTGGATGTGCTGCTCCAGGCAGGACAGCGTGGCGACGGACTGGCCGAGATCACCGTGCCCGAAGCCTATGTAGGCGACGATGTGCATGTGTACCTGGTCTTCACCCTCCTCGACGACCTGCTCAGCACAGGTGGCCGTGATGCCATCGCCAACAGCGTCTTCGCCGGCACCGTGACGGTGACCTAAGCGGATGAGCCTTTTAACACCTCCTCTGTCTTGTCTGGCGGGGGAGGTGTTTTTGGTTCAAGGTTCAAGGGCCTGTCCGCTAACCAGCGGATTCAAGGTTCAAGGGCCTGTCCGCTAACCAGCGGATTCAAGGTTAAGGTCATTTTTTATTCAACTTTTCAACGCCTCTGCCACTGGAATTTTCAACCAGATTCCGGGGCAAACACAGATTAATTCCATCCTCCCTTTTGAGGATTTATGACAATGCCCTATATTTACCGCCTGAAAAGCACCGGAATGATTTTGTCGTGCAAAAAATCCGGCAGCCATTCGAATGTGCAGGATATTTTCATCCTGATAATCCTACGGCAGGCAATGCACAGGAGCCTCCTGCCTGTCAAAGTGAAGAAAAAATGACCATAAAGACGCACCATGTAAAGGGCACGAAAATTGCAGAACTGATCGCGGAAGGGAATATCATCAGCAAGTCGGGAGACGGGTTAGACTTATTGGGAAACCTTTACTATCAGGGCTTTGATAAGATCGTGATCCACGAGAAGAACATCACGCCCGATTTTTTCGACCTGAAAAACGGGATGGCCGGTGAGATCCTTCAAAAATTCTCCACCTACCGGGTGCGCCTTGCCATTGTGGGTGATTTCGCCAGGTACAGCAGCAAAAGCCTGAAGGACTTTATTTTTGAGAGCAACAAAGGCCGACACGTCAGCTTTGTATCAAGCAGCGCGGAAGCCCTGAAAACCCTTTCCGAGCGATGAACGGGAACCAAGAGGGAAGCCCGGGACCGAACCCCTTAAAAGAAACGGCAGTCTTTTTTAACAGCCAGGAGGAATTCAGGACCTGGCTGGAGATGCATCATGAAAAAGAGACGGAGCTCATGGTCGGGTTTTACAAGGTTGCAAGCGGGAAGCCTTCCATGAGCTGGTCTGAATCGGTTGACCAGGCCCTTTGTTTTGGCTGGATCGACGGCATCAGGAAATCGATTGACAGGGAGTGTTACTGCATTCGTTTTACCCCGCGCAGGCCCGGAAGCAACTGGAGTGAAGTCAATATCAGGAAAGCGGAAGCGCTCACCGAAGCGGGGCTGATGAAGGCTGCCGGGCTGAAGGCCTTTAGTTTAAGGAAAGTAAATGAACCCGGGATTTCCTTGCAGGAAAAGGACCGGGTATTTCATGGTTCAGCCTATGAAAAACGGTTCAGGGAGGACCCCGAGGCCTGGGCGTTTTTCGTGAAACAAGCGCCCTCGTATAAAAAGGCAATCATGCGCTGGATCATGAGCGGGGTGCAGGAAAAAACCAGGCAATCGCGACTGGAAAAAGCCATAAGGGAAAGCCGACAACACAAGCGGGTTTCCTGAACCAGAGACCCGCTGGCCTGGTGTGGCGCCCTGCTCATTCATCCCGGACAGGAAAACAGGAATGGGGTTGGGTTTAAGGTTTAAGGTTTAAGGTTTAAGGTTCAAGGTTCAAGGTCATTATTTATTCAACTTTTCAACGCCTCTGCCACTGGAATTTTCAACCAGATACCGGGGCAAACACAGATTAATTCCATCCTCCCTTTTGAGGATTTATTGCAATGCCCTATATTTACGGCCTTAAAAGCACCGGCAGAATCAGCGTGGGTATGATTTTATCATCGTTCTAAATGCCTTGGCTGCACGATTAAGTGACAAGATTTCTAATATAAAAACAATATATATGAAAAAATTTTTGATTTTAATTCCATTGGTTCTCTTCCTGGGATGTAGTAGAAAAGGCAATCATACAATCAGAATTGCTGGATCTCCGGGAAACTCTGAGATTAGTGTTGCAGAACTAAAAACCAATGATTCAACATACGTCGACACCATCGTTGGAGGCAGCTATTCCTTTGTTATTAGTGACTTGAAGGACAATTATATAGAATTAAAACTGGATGAATGGATTCCGCTGTATGCTGAACCTGGTGATAGTATTTTCATACATTATGACAAGGCAAATATACAGGTTCAATTTTCTGGAAATGGTTTTGAAGAAAGTGAATATTTATTTAAAGGGCGCGAGTTAATGAAAGAACTGGGTTTTGGCGACCCGAGAATGATTGATATCGCTCTTTTTTCATCCAATCCGGAAAGCTTCCTGAAATCGGTTGACAGCATTAAACAGGTAAGAACCAAATTATTGCGTGATTACAAAGATCTGAATCCAAATATTTCTGATAATTTCTTCAATACTGAAAGCCTGCTTATCGACTATTACTGGATTAATCAGCAATTTGGTTATCCGGGTTTTTATGAGATGTTAACCAATACGAAGGCAGAGCTTCCGGGCAATTATTACCAGTTTACCGACCAGGTTGAGCCTGGCCAGGCAGAGCTGTTCAAATTCAAAGTTTACCGGGAAGCCTTAAGTGCATACCTGGATCATAAGGCAAAAGATTTCCAAGACAAGTACCTGTTGGCGAAGGAATTATTTACTGAGAAGGAAATGTTTGAAGAAATCATCTATGCGAAGTTCATTACTTATATAAACTTTAATGGAACAGATGGACTGGACAGCATATACCAGGATTTTCTGCCTTACATAAATGACCAGGAGCGGAAAGAATTCCTGACCGGGAAATATAATAGCTGGAGCAGACTGGCTATAGGGGAAAAAGCACCTGAATTTGAAATAGCAGATGATGGTGGAAATGTTGTCAGGCTTTCTGACTTTTATGGAAAATTTGTATACATAGATTGCTGGAGTTCATTTTGCGGGCCCTGCCTGAAAGAAATGCCTGAAATGAAAAAGCTTTCAGACGAATATAAAAATGAAAATATCGTTTTTATTTCTATTTCTGCTGATGATGACAGGGAAAAATGGTTAAGTAAAATAAAAGAGTTTCAATTCACAAATACGGTTAATCTTTGGACAGCAGGAACAAACCATCCGTTCAACAACGATTATAATGCAAAAGCTTTTCCAAGATACATTTTGATTGATGAAAAGGGAAATATCCTGGACGCAACAGCAGATAACCCCTCAATGATTAAAGAAAAACTTGAGCAACTTCTGTAAAACCGGCACCAAACAACCGGTGTAAAAAATCAAGGAGGCTGCCCTTATTCAGGGGCTGCAGCCCCCGGTAACCTGGCTGGAAGACAGGAATGGGGGTTAGGTTTAAGGTTCAAGGTTTAAGGTTCAAGGTTTAAGGTTCAAGGTTTAAGGTT
>JAZBOS010000153.1 GCA_036351255.1 Bacteroides sp. | reverse complement strand
TCAAAATTCCTTTTTCATTGATTACCTTTGCACCCTGAACGAAATATCTGATAAAATGCTAAGAACAAATACCTGCGGCGAACTTCGCCTGGAAGACGTTGGAAAAGAAGTGGTCCTAGCGGGCTGGCTGCAGCGCTCGCGCGACCTTGGCGGGATGACCTTCATTGACCTGCGCGACCGCTATGGCCTGACGCAGCTGGCCTTTAACATGGAAACCAATGGCGCATTGTGCGAACAGGCACGCGGACTGGGACGCGAGTACGTGCTGCAGGTCAAGGGCCGGGTTGCCGAGCGCAGCAATAAAAATCACAAAATGCCCACCGGCGACATTGAGATCATTGTATCGGAGATCATGGTGCTCAACCCGGCCCAAACCCCGCCCTTCACCATTGAAGAGAATACCGACGGGGGCGATGAGCTAAGGATGAAGTACCGCTACCTTGACATCCGCCGCAACAGCGTAAGGCGGAACCTTGAGCTGAGGCACAAAATGGCCGTGGAGACGCGCAATTACCTCAGCGACCAGGGCTTCCTGGAGGTGGAGACCCCTGTGCTGATCAAGTCAACGCCAGAGGGGGCGCGTGATTTTCTGGTGCCTTCGCGCATTCATGAAGGTCAGTTCTATGCCCTGCCACAGTCGCCCCAGACCTTCAAGCAATTGCTGATGGTGGCCGGCATCGACCGCTACTTCCAAATCGTGAAGTGCTTCCGCGATGAGGACCTGCGCGCTGACCGCCAGCCCGAGTTCACCCAGATCGACTGCGAGATGTCGTTCGTGACCCGCGACGATGTGCTGGATACCTTTGAAGGGCTTGGGAAGCATCTTTTCAAAAAAGTTAAGGGCATCGACAACATAAGCTTTGACCGCATCAGCTATGCCGATGCCATGAAATATTACGGCAGTGATAAGCCGGATACCCGCTTCGGGATGCGTTTTGTGGAACTGAATGACTTGGCCAAGAACAAGAGCTTCCAGGTCTTTGATGATGCAGAACTGGTCGTAGGGATCAACGCGGAAGGCTGTGCTGAATACACCCGCAAGCAACTGGATGAGCTCACCGTCTGGGTGCGCCGCCCACAGATTGGGGCCAAAGGATTGGTTTATGTTAGATACAATGCCGACGGCAGCTTTAAGTCATCGGTGGATAAGTTCTTTGATGCCACGCAGCTTGCTGGCTGGGCTGAGGCTTTTGCCGCCAAGCCCGGAGACCTGATGCTGATCCTTGCCGGCGAAACCAATGCCACGCAAAAGGCCCTGGGGGAGCTGCGCCTGGAGATGGGCAAAAGACTTGAGCTACGCGACCCCAATACATTTGCCTGCCTGTGGGTGGTCGACTTCCCCTTGCTGGAGTGGGATGAGGAAGCGCAGCGCTTCTTTGCCATGCACCACCCCTTTACCTCCCCCCTGCCAGAGGATATCGCCTTGCTGAGCACAGATCCCGGGAAGGTCCGTGCTAACGCCTATGATATGGTGATCAACGGCGTAGAGATCGGCGGGGGTTCCATCCGGATCTTCGACCGGACGCTGCAGGAAAAGATGTTTGAAGTGCTGGGCTTCACCCCCGAGGAAGCGCAGAACCAGTTTGGCTTCCTACTGGATGCCTTCCGCTATGGAGCGCCTCCCCACGGTGGCATCGCCTTTGGCTTCGACCGCTGGTGTGCCCTCTTTGGCGGCTCCGACTCCATCCGCGACTTCATCGCTTTCCCCAAGAACAACGCCGCCCGCGACGTGATGATCGACAGCCCCAGCCCAGTGGACGGGAAACAACTGGATGAGCTGCATTTGAGACTGAAGTGACTTTAGTGACTTAAGAGACTTATGAGAATTAGAGCAGTAGGCAGTAGGAAGTAAGCAGTAGAAAGTAAAAAGTAAAAAATAAAAAAAAGATTTGGTTCTTACCATTAAACCTTGAACCTTAAACCTTAAACCTTAAACCTTGAACCTTAAACCTTGAACCTTAAACCTTTAACTCCAAACCCCAAACCTCAAACCTTCCTTGATTTCTTTAAACAACATCTCCGTTCAATTCGCCGGCACGCCGCTGTTTGATGACATTTCGTTCATCATCAACCGGCGCGACAGGATTGGGCTGGTTGGCAGGAACGGGGCTGGTAAGACAACGCTGATGCGCATCATCAGCAGGCAGATGGAACCTACCACGGGTCAGTTGGCCAGCCCCTCGGGCAGCAGCGTCGGTTATCTCCCCCAGGAGATGCACTTTACCAGCCAGCAAACGGTAATCAATGAAGCCCTGAAGGCCTTTGCCGAGATCAAGGAACTGGAGCTAAGAATCCACAAGCTAACGGAAGAGATCTCCCACCGCACGGATTACCACAGCGAGGACTATCATATGCTCAGCCAGAAGTTGGCTGAGGCCACCGAACGTTATGACATTTTGGGAGGTGCCACCCAGCACGCCCGCGCAGAAAAGGTATTGCTTGGCTTGGGCTTTGAAAGGCGTGACCTGGAAAGGACCCTGACGGAGTTCAGTGGAGGCTGGCAAATGCGTGTGGAACTGGCCAAGATCCTTTTACAGACCCCCGAGCTGGTGATGCTTGACGAGCCTACCAATCATCTCGACATTGAATCCATCCAATGGCTTGAGAACTTCCTGATCGATTACCCCGGGGCAGTTATTGTCGTATCGCACGACAGGGCCTTCCTTGACAATGTAACCACCCGTACCATCGAGATCAGTATGGGCAAGGCTTACGACTATAAGGCCTGCTATTCTGACTACGAGATGCTTCGCGAGGAGCGTATGGCCCAGGAGATGGCCGCCTTCAGCAACCAGCAAAGGCAGATTGCCCAAATTGAGCATTTCATCACCCGCTTCAGGGCTAAGAATACCAAGGCCAGACAAGTACAGAGCAAGATCAAGATGCTCGAGAAGATGGAAAAGGTGGAGGTGGAAGAGCTGGACAAGAGCAGCATTCATTTCCGGTTTCCCGAGGCCCCGCCTTCGGGCAAGGTGGCCGTAGAAGCCATAGGGATCTCCAAAAGCTATGGCAGCAAGCAGGTGCTCAGCGACCTGAACTTCATGATTGCCCGGGGTGAGCGCATCGCTTTCGTGGGCCGTAACGGGGAAGGGAAAACCACCCTGTCGCGCATCCTCATTGGCGACCTGCAGCACGAGGGCATAGTAAAACTGGGGCATAACGTGAAGATCGGTTATTACGCCCAGAACCAGGCGGAATTCCTCGATCCAGAAAAAACCGTTTTCCAGACCCTGGACGATGTGGCAGCCGGAGAGGTGCGCAAGCAGACCCGCAACATTCTTGGGGGCTTCCTGTTCAGCGGAGAAGACATCGACAAAAAGGTGAAAGTATTATCGGGGGGAGAGAAGTCGCGCCTGGCCATAGCCCGCCTTTTGCTTGAGCCCGTCAACCTGCTGGTGCTAGATGAGCCCACCAACCACCTTGATATGCGCTCTAAAGATATCCTGAAGAGCGCTCTGCTTCAGTTCAACGGAACCATCATTGTGGTATCGCACGACCGCGACTTTCTGCAGGGGCTTACTGGTAAGGTTTTTGAATTTCGCAATAAAAAAATCAAGGAATTTATTGGCGATGTATATGACTTCATCGACCATCGCAACATTGAATCCCTCAGGCAACTGGAAGCAGGACGCAAGGCCGTGGCCGAAGAAAGGGAAACCGGTAACTCCGAAAGTCGTCAGAACTGGGAACAGAAGAAACAATACGAGCGCGAGTTGCGAAAATTGCAGCAGGGCATTGAAAAGGCCGAAAAAGAAATTGAAGCCTGCGAAAAAGAAATGGCTGAACTGGAAAAGATCATTGCCAACCCATCCCTAAATCCTGCCGTGATTGAAAGCGGTGAGGTTTTCAAAAAATACGAAACACAAAAAAACCGCCTTTCAAAAGCGGAAAAAGATTGGGAGCAGTTCCACCTGGAACTGGAATCCCTGGAAGGCAAAGAAAACAGCTAATAATCAGATCTTGACGATTTTATTCTTGATGGCAAATACAACAAGCTCGGCTGTGTTGCTGAGCTTTAGTTTTTTCATGATGTTGGCTTTGTGGGCTTCCACGGTACGAACGCTGATACAGAACAGCTCGGCCATATTCTGGTTTGTACTGCCCTGTGCAATGGCTCGCAGGATCTCCAGTTCCCGGTCGGTCAACTTAAACCCGCCATCCTTTTTATTTTTATCATTGAGAAAATTCTCAATAAGGATGTCCGAAACAAAGCCTTTGCTGTAATGTTCACCCCGCATCACAGTGCGGATGGCCTCGACCAACTGCCCGGGCTTAAAGTTCTTGGGAACATAAGCCATGGCTCCTGCCTCAAAACCCATCACAATCACTTCCTCGCTTACCGAGGAAGAATGCAACACAACCTTTGTATCGGGGTACTCACGGGTAAGCTTACGGGTCAATTCGATCCCGTTGATTCCTGGAATGGAAATATCAATAATAACGACATCGGGCTTAAGATCAACAATCTTCCTGTACCCCTCATCGCCATCTTTGGCCACCCCGATCAATTTCATATCAGGGATTTTTGAAAAAACTTGCCGGCACGCTAGAATAATCAAGTCATGGTCGTCAATAACCAGAACGTTAATTTTCTCCATATGTTCCCCTCTTAAAAATCCACGTCCTATAAACGCGGCCTCCTATACCGACAAATATAACAAAAAATATAATGAATTGCTAAAACTACTTAGAAGAAAATAAATTTTATAGGGGTTACTCGTACCTGAGGGATTCAATGGGGTCAAGTTTTGATGCCTTGGCTGCCGGATAATATCCGGCAATCAGGCCCACACCAATGCACAAAAGCACCCCTCCAATGACCCAAACCCAGGGTACAATAAAAGGATTACCCATCACAAGGGAAAGGATATTCCCGATCAAAACCCCCAGGAGGATCCCAAGGACTCCGCCGATCTGACAGATTACAATGGCTTCTGAAAGAAACTGTTGCTTGATGACTTTTCGCGTGGCTCCCAGGGCTTTACGAATGCCGATCTCCTGCGTTCTCTCCGTTACTGATACCAGCATGATGTTCATCAGGCCAATGGCCGCACCAATCAGGGTGATCATTCCAATGATGGAAGCCGCCAAAGTAACGTAACGCATATTCTCGATCAGTGCCTGTGCAATGTTATCGCTTCGCGCTACATCGAAGTTGTCATCTTCCCCAAGACGCACCCCTCGGATAACCCTGAAGAGGCCTGTGGCTTCCCCTATAGCGGACTCCATTTCAATCACGTTGGAAGCACTTACGGTAATTGTGTAATTCATTTGCGGACGACTAAAGTTTTTCCTTACCGTTACTAAGGGTAATACGCAACGCTGATCTTCAGAAAACCCCATGCCTGCACCTTTTCCTTTCATCACTCCGATCACCTGATAGCGGGTATTCCCAAAAGTCACAAAGGTTTGCAGCGGGTTCTCATTGTTGGGGAAGAGGGTTTTTACCACATCGGCGCCCAGGATTACCACATTCTCACCGAACTGCAACTCGCGGGGCGAGAAGTTCCTGCCATACTCAAGTTCATTCCCAGTCGCCACCAAATAATTTTCATCGCTTCCCACTACCGAAACATTCGGATTGGTCTCGCGCGAACGGTAACGCACGACTGTGGAACCAGTCCCAAATGTGGACACAGATACCAGTGCTGGAAAATCAAACCGGTCTTTGAAGGCCGTCGCCTCCTCAAATGTAATGCGCCGGTATTCCCTTGCCTGGCCACCGCCTCCACCTCCTACAACGACACGCATTTCACGGTTCCGGATGGAAAAACTATTGGCCCCCAGGCGTGCAAAATTCGATGATATGGAAGATTCTATGGAACTAATGGCTGTCAAAATCCCCACCAGGGCCATAATGCCAAAGGCAATGATCAGCACCGTTAAAGAGGTACGGAGCATATGGCTGCGTATGGAAAGCAGCGATATCTTAAAGTTTTCGGCAAGAACCGCCCAGTCAGGAAACATATACTACAATTTAAAGTTTACTACCAAAGGCCAGGTCGCCGGCGTCTCCAAGTCCGGGTACGATATAAGCCTTGGCTGTTAATTCGTCATCCACCTCCCCGAGCCAAAGGGTATAATCCTTTGAGGGCAGGTGTTTTTTAACATATTCTACCCCTTGCACGCTGGCCAGCACCGAAACAATGTGTGTGTGCTGAGGTTTTCCATGACGCAGCAATTCCTTATAAGTCAGAACCATTGAAGCCCCTGTAGCTAGCATAGGATCACTGAGGATCAAAATTTTACCATCCAGATTAGGACAGCTGGTATATTCGATCTGGATATCAAAGCGTCCGTTTTTGTGATGTTTGCGATAAGCTGAGATAAAGGCATTCTCTGCCTTATCGAAAAAGTTTAGAATACCCTGGTGCAGGGGCAGGCCAGCCCTGAGAATGGTAGCAATGACCGGTTGTTCCGACAGCACTTCGCATTGTGCCGCACCCAGCGAGGTAATTATTTCCCGGGGGCTCCATTTCAGCTCCTTGCTGATCTCATAGGCAAAAATCTCTCCCAGGCGCTCAAGGTTCCTGCGAAACCTTAAACTATCCTTTTGTATTTCAACATCCCGCGCTTCAGCAATAAAATGCTTCAGCAGCGAACTTTTTCTTCCAAGATAATGTACCATAACTCCTTGATGAAATTTCTAACGGCCTTTCCCCCCAGAGCGAAGCCGGCGATAAAACGACATGCCCTGTCTGAACAGACCAGGCATCCTGTTCATTTCAACCTGTAAAAATGCACATTCTTTTGAACCGAAGCCCTTATAAAATCTGGCCAGATCAGGATCGCTGGAACCCTCGAAATCAAGCACCAGGTTTTGCCCCGCTTGTTGTTTAATAAATTCATCGACTAACAGGAACATCGCCCCGTTTTCACGGGATGCCGGCGTGGCGCCCGAAAACAGAAAGACGGTTTTCTTGTGGCTGCGAAAAAACACGATCGCCCCGCAAAAATTATTTTGGGCTGTATATGCGCTCATCAGGGTGGCCATTCCCTTGTGCAAACCCACATAGATCAAATGCTTCAGTATATGATAATCGTGCTCCCGGTATGTGTTGAGTCCTTTACCCCGATTTTCCCTGAAGGCCTGAATGACTTCTTCAGGACGACCATGGGCCGTGATAAAAACACCTTGCTTCTGAGCTTTCCGGATGTTGCGCCGTGTATTGGAGGAATACCGCTCAGCAAGCTGCTCATACGATTCGATCAGGTCCAGATGGTGGGTGATTCCTTGTCGCCGTTTTATGGTGGAGCTTTCATCCAGCCTGTTAAAAGTATTCAAATTCAGATCGACGAAACGAAAACGGGGAGGTATGGCATCAAGAAATCGGGCAGTAACCTCAGGAGTAAGGCTGGAAGAACTGAAAACGCCAAGCTGCTGAACAAAAAACGGTTGATAAATAAAGCGAACCCCCAACCGCTTGCGGTTTGGCAAAGGCATTACGGTTTGATAATCATCCTCAACGAGGGCATCCCAGCCGGGTGCTGTCATGTCGAGATACCACGAATAGGCATAAAAGATACCGTTGATTGAACGGTCGATGCAGTCGTCCCACTTCTCAAAATCGATCTGCTGATGCGCAATATACCTGATCATGGCTTCAGGGGTTTTGGAGCAGCGATTTCCAGCAATTGCTCATAAACAAAGAGCCAGCCTTTCCAGCGCTGGCATTCGCATAGCGACTCATTGTGCCACAAGCTGATGAAGGTGCCATTCACTTCCCTGACAGTATTCACCAATTTTTTCAATTTTTCCAGGGCCTCCCGGGGCGAAAAGCCCAGGTAGTCTTTCAGGGTCCCGTCCATCACGGCAAAAGGAAATACCTTCAGAATCGTTTGTTCTTCCCTTACCAGGTCGTAAAAGAAAAAGGGGCTGGCAATGGATGCCCGGAAGCCGGGCTGTGATGCATATCCCATGGAAAAGTCGTGGTCGATATTGTTGCGGATCAGGTTGCGGTATGTTTCCGGCAAATCCATTTTTAGGTAATGCTGGCGGCTGAAGTGAATCTCACGATTGAGGATCTTGGATAATCCCGACACTTCTGCTGCAAGCCGGCTTGGGCTCTCATTGGATGCATAGGAAGGATGAATGCCTGTGTATGAATAATCACTGATCTTCTTCACCAGGTTTTGGAAAACGGTCGAAAAAACGGATATATTCTTGTCAAAGGGCCCGTAATCGCCACAAAGGAAAAAATAAAAAGCCTTAAGATTGAATTTCTGGTGCCACTCAAGCTGCATGTCAAACGTATCAAATGGGTCTTTCTTTTTCCCAAAAACCACATCCATTCTTTCTTTCAGGGCCTTGCCATCAAACTGAAATGCCGATCGGATTGCTGCACCCGTTCCACGAATAAAACCGCGCCCAAGGTAAGCATAGGCCACATCCACATCATAGGTGGGGAAAAAGGTGTATTCCTGTCCTGGGAAAATTAACCCGGGGAACTTTTTTTGCAAGGCATCTTTCAGCAACAGGGCATAATGATTTACCAAGGGGGTCTCCAGAAAGCCGTTACTAAAGGCAAAGCTTTTTTCAGCCATAAAACGGCCATGCTGATCCTTTTCTACAGGTAGGTATTCTTCATAGCGGCTAACGAGGTAAAAGGCAGCAGCCAACAAGTCAAAGCCCATTTGGCATTGGGTATCTTCCGAGGGGAAAAGGCAGGGCAGGCCATCTTTCCAAACCAGCGAAGGCAAAACAGGCTGTACACCCCTTTTCTCAAGAAATCCTGAAGAATGTATAAAAACTTCAGCATCCGACAGGGGTTTCGGGCTGTAATTTAACCTGGCGCCAGCATAGCCTTTAAAGATTTCGGCATGCGAGGTCAATTCCCATTCCACATCCAGCAGGGTCTCCAGCATCAGACCCAAAACATATTTCACACGATTGGTAACCTTAGGGCAATAAACCAGTATCATGCCTGTAAAATGTCAATAATCATATTGGCATAAAGGTAAAAGGAAAATTTTGTTTGCCGAAAAAATCTGCAAGCAGGCGAAGGCGGGTTTTCGGTCGATCCGCTTACAGCAAGCCCTCGTCGGCAAAGCTGAAATACTTCTCGTGCCCCACAATCAGGTGGTCGAGCACGGGAAGCTCCAGAAAAGCGCCCGCTTCCTTGCATTTACGGGTAATCTTAACATCGTTTTCGCTGGGGCGTAAGGCTCCGCTGGGGTGGTTATGACACAAAATTACCCCCGAAGCATTATCCTCTAAGGCCATCTTAAAGATTTTTTTTGGATCGGCAATGGTTCCTTCCACCCCACCTTCGCTGACACAAAGGGTTCGTTTCACCTTATTTGAGCGATTCAGGGTAATCACCCAGAATTCCTCGTAAGCAAGGTCGCCCACGATGGGCTGCATCAGTTCAAAAGCGTCCTGGCTCGAAGTAATGGTCTGACGTTGCAGGCTTTCGCTCTGGCGGCGGCGCCGTCCAAGCTCCAGGGCAGCAATGATGTTGATGGCCTTTGCTGGCCCGATTCCCCTGAAACGAAGCAACTCAGGGATCCCCAGTCGCGAAAGTTCAGAAAGGTTATTTGATACGCTGGCAAGGATACGTTTGGAGAGATCCACAGCCGATTCATTGGCCGAACCTGAGCCAATGAGGATAGCAAGCAACTCGGCATCCGACAGGGCTTTTTGCCCCTTCTCAAGAAGTTTTTCGCGCGGACGATCGTGTTCTGCCCAGTTCTTAATGCTATTCAGGCGCATTACCGGTTCTGTTGCTGGCACATTGGCATGTTCTACCATGGCAATTCATATCAGTGAGAAAAGATTTAAACTAAAGAAGAAAAACAGAGAACCAGAGAAAAAAACGAGAGGACGAAGGGTAAACAATCCTTGCGGATTCAAATATAAAAAGAATTGCAATAAAATAAAAAAACCCTCCGAAAGGAGGGTCTCATCTGGTAGCCCGTAGGGGATTCGAACCCCTGTTACAAGGATGAAAACCTTGCGTCCTAACCCCTAGACGAACGGGCCATTATTTTTGCGCAGCAAAGATAGAAAAATTTCCTTGTCGGCATATGCCTCTGGACAGTTTCCTAAATGTGCCGCCTCTTACTGCATTTTGTTCACGTGACGCATCAGGCTAGACTTCAGGTTGGAAGCCTTATTCTTATGAATCACATTACGCTTGGCCAGCTTGTCAACCAAAGAGATCACCCTGGGCAATTTTTCCAAGGCATCTTGTTTTTCAGTGGTGTTGCGAAGCCTTTTCACGGCATTGCGGGTAGTTTTTGCGTAATAGCGATTCCTGAGCCTTTTGGCGTTGTTCGAACGGATTCTTTTCTGTGCTGATTTATGGTTAGCCATAATAACCTGAATTTCAAATTTTTTAATCACTGCTCTTAAGTAGCCCGTAGGGGATTCGAACCCCTGTTACAAGGATGAAAACCTTGCGTCCTAACCCCTAGACGAACGGGCCGGGTTTTCCCGAAAAAGGAGTGCAAATGTAAAACAAATTTGCAATACTGCAAAACCCTTTTTGCTTTTTTGAGAATAATTTTTCTTAATCCTTCTAAAAAACCGGAATCCTCTTCTTTGAAGAAACAACTCCAACCCCTTTGGCAAGGCATTATTTCGACCTTCATAACAATGAATTGACTATAATTTTTTTTCTTTACGTGTATTAAAAAAACAGATCAGGATGAAAATAAAGATATTTAGGCGAATAAATTAACAAATCACATATGATTCAGGACTTAAACAAAATCTTTAAACCCTGTGTATAATACCATTTTTTTATATATTTGTAATGTGAAAAGAGCGTTTGTGAAACCAAAAAACTGATTAACCAAATACTAAAGAGAAACCTATGAAACGCATCAACTTTAAGATTTTAGCTTTAATGTTGCTTACAGCAACCATTTTCAGTGGCTGTGCAATCAGCAAAATGGTTAAAAATTATGACGAGCAGGTGAACTACACTACCTCTACCAACCCGCTTGAGAACCATGGAGGGAAAGTAGCAGCCAATGTCGAAGGAACCATCAGTGAAGGTTATTTTGCCCGCAAGGCGATCATGGAAGTAACCCCTGTGCTGATACACGAAGGCGGCGAGCTTGAATTGCCCACCGTAACCCTTCGTGGAACCAAAACCACCTCCCCTGGTACTATGGTTGACCAGGACAGTTCCACCAGTTTCGACATGAACAACGTCATGGACTTCCAGCCCGAAATGCTGGCTTCCGAGTTGGTTCTCCGGGCACGGATTTACAAGGAAGGCCGCGAAGACCGCGCCATTGCCCTTCCTGAAGAGAAGATTGCCGATGGTACCATTAACACCGCTTCACGCATTGACAAGGGTGAATTTATGGTAGCCTATATGGCCGACAAGTATGAAAAAGAAACCATCGTTACGGAAAAGGCAAGTATATATTTTGACTACATGCGCCACAACTTTAACCCGCGCCTTGACCTTAACCGAAATGAAGAAAACCAAGCAAAAATTACTGCCCTCACCGATTTTATCAAACGTGGCTGGCAGTTCAAATCCATTGAAGTAAACGCCTGGGCTTCTCCCGAAGGTGAAGTAGCCTTTAACGAAGAACTGGCTTCCAATCGTGCAGAAACCGGTGATGAGTACCTGGCCGACCTCTTTGAAACCATTGAAGAGGAAACCGAAACTGAAATAGAACGGGTTGATTTTGCCGTCAATGCAAAAGGCGAAGACTTCGACGGTTTCATGGCTGCCCTCAACGCCAGCGACCTCCCCGACAAGCAAGCCATTGCCAACGTTATTAACGCACAGGTTGCACCCGCTGAAAGGGAAAGAAGGATTAAGGACATGACCCTGATCTATGCCGAAATTGAAAAATTGCTGGCTCCCCTGCGTCGTGCCGAATTCGTTGTCAGCCTTTATGAGCCAAAGAAAACAGACGCTGAAATGGCCATGCTGGCCACCAGCAATCCTTCTGAGCTGACCCTCGAAGAACTGTTGTATGCCGCTACCCTTACCGATGACCTCAACACCAAACTGGCCATTTACAAAGCTGGTCAGCCGCTGTTCCCCCGTTGCGCACGTTTGTTTAATAACGCCGCTGCAGTAAATATCGAACTCGGCAACATTGAAGCCGCCGCTGCCGACCTCGAAAAAGCCAATCAACTCGTTCCCGGTAACGCTTACATCCAGAACAACCTTGGTGTAGTTGCTGCTTACCAGGACGACTACGACAATGCGGTCAGGCTTTTCAACACCGCCAACAGCCGCGACGTTAACACCACCGCTAACGTGGGTATCATCAACATCATCCAGGGTGACTACCAGGCTGCATCGACTGCCTTGGCAACCAACACCTGCACCTACAACCTGGCTATGTCGCAACTGATTTCCGGCAACCAGCAAGCTGCCCTCAACACCCTGAACTGCACCCCCGAAAGCGCACAGGTATTTTACCTGAAAGCCATCATCGGTGCACGCCGCAACGATACCAACCTGCTGTACGATAACCTCAGGAAAGCCATTGCTGCCGAACCCGGTTACAAGGCTATTGCCCAAAAAGACCGCGAATTTATCCGCTTTTTTGAGCAGGCTGAATTCCAGGAAATCGTGAACTAGGATTTCTCATTCCTTAATATCTTAAGGCTGCCCCTTATCATTGGGGCAGCCTTCTTTTTTTGTCCGCCGGGATTTCTTTCACTTATTAAAAGGAAGCCAGGAACCCTCCGGATTTTTTATTGGCCCAATATAATGAACTCATAATATTAGGGCCAATGAACCTCGGACCATACTATAGGTTTAGTCGGGTTTTAGTCGTTTTAAAACGACTAAAACCCGACTAAACCTATAGTATGGTCCGAGGTTCATTG
>JAZBOS010000152.1 GCA_036351255.1 Bacteroides sp. | reverse complement strand
TCAAGGTTTAATTCTGCCCGGTACCGGCCCCAGGGTGACAGGCCCGGGTAAAAATTCATCTGTGTTGTAATGTTTGATTTCGGTGAATCGTACTTGAACCGGCTGAACCTCATGACAAGTAGCCCTTCCAGCATGTTGTCCCTGATGCCTTCTTCATCCAGTGACCATTCCCGGCTGGCCACCAGCCCGGCGACCGCACCCAGGACGTTCTGGTTGCTCTGGATCAATTGTATTCCCGGTCCCATACCCAATGAAAGTCTCAGCTTCAAACCCTGCTCGGTATTGTTGTTGGCTCCGAAATAACCGTAGGCCAGCCATTTCTGAGGAAGGTTTTTTGTAAATACAAGGTTGGCATCCTGTCGCTGGGTAGCATCTTGTTCCGATTGGGTAGTGTAATTTCCACTGTAACTGATCGTGGAAAAGTATGACCTGGAACGGTAAGTCGTGTTGAAATTAGAATTCCATTGCAGGAGGTCGTTGGCCTGGGCCAGGTTCAGCCCCAGGCTGACCGACCCATCCAACCTCGACCAGAACCTGTTTTCAATTTGTGCGATAGCGACAATTTGCAGCATATCCACTACCTTAACAGTCGGACCAGATACAATAGATACTTTCTGGTCACTGTCCACCTGGCCAAACTTGCCAAAATAAACAGTTCCATCCTGCATCTCAACCTCAAATATATAGGTTGAAGATATCCTGGTTACCTTATTCCATTTTATCTCAAGGGTACCGGCATCATCTGTTTTGGCTTTTAAAAGCCCGTATTCCAGTTGTTTGATCTCACAGGTAATTACATCCCCGTTCTGGAGGGTGACCTTGTCTATCTTTTGCCGTCCATCGGCCCTGGCTTCAATTGAAATAAAATGAATTGACAGAATAAAAATAAATAACCCTGTTTTTCGGAAATGTGATAGCTTCATTTATGGGTCGCTTCAATTGCCTGGAGGATTCAAAAATAAAAAATAATGTGTTGGAAGGCAGGAAAAAATTCAGGTTCTTACCAAAACCTGAGGGAGAAGCCCAGGGTGTAAACATTGGAATAAAGCGTGTTCTCATTGCCATACACGAAATACATCTTTGCCATAAGGCCAATGGTGGTGCGGCCCTGGCGCATGTCGTAGGTAATGATGGGCCCCAATCCGTTGCATTTGCCTTTGTAGTCGCCACCTGGAACCCCATCACCCGAATCAGAAGTCAGCTGGTGATAGAAATACCCGACAAGCCCCAATCCCCAGTGCCTTTCAATACCCTGGACAAAGGCATATTCCGAATAGAGCTCAACGCCTGTCTGGTAATTGGTGGCCGGATTTTTAAGGTTATACAACAATCCCAGGTCGGCGGAAATATCCGTCCTGGTATATTCATTAAAAAAGGTGATCGCAAATTCCGGGTTTATGGACAAATAGTTTTTACAGGTGTTGGCATACCCCTTGGGATCATAATTGCCGGTTGGAAAGTAGAATGATATGCTCGAACTATAATGAAAGAATCCCCGGTTATCCCAGCCGATGGCCAGCGGGGTGACCTTCAGGTCGCCTAGGCCCATCTTGTTTTCATTTGTTTTTGTGATCCCGTTGAACACCTCCGGCACAACGGTCAGCTCATTGCTTACCAGCCTCAATTCGATGCCTGCCATGTAGGTTCCGCCAAACAGGTTCATGTCCGAGTAGTAATTCAGGTTGGTATTGTTGACGGCAACCCAGTTCTTGATGGATTCAAACTTATGCCCATTCATATATATCCCGTAAAACATCCCGGTCTGGTAAGAGAAATCATTGCGCAGGAACATGCCCCTTGAATGGAATACAGCCATCTGCCTGTCCCTGGACCCTAATAGATAAACCCCGGTACCGTTCTCTGCCGCAAAAGTTAGTACCGGGGTTGTTAGCAAATACAGTGCTGAAATCGCATTCAACAGAAATGCCTTAGTCTTAACCATTAAAATCCAAATCTAATTTGTAAAGTTAATGCCGTAGTAAAGGGATTTTAGGATGGGATCAGAAATAAAATTAACAATTCAATGTTAACATCGGGGGCGGAGTGGAAATCAGGAGTCTTCCCCGACTATATGGACCACCAGCCTGTTGGTCACACCCAGCCTGTCGATGGGTTCCCCAAGGGCAATGATGATGGTGTCCCCTGTTTCTGCCCATGCCCTTTCCAGCAAAAGCCTGTCCACCTCCCTGATGAAGCTGCTGCCGCTTTCCGGCTGTGCCATGTATTCGGGTTGCAGTCCATATAGCAGCGAAAGCTGGTTCAGGGATTTCTCATTAGCAGTGAAGGCGAGTACGGGCTTGTTCATCCTCTGCTGGGATATAAGCACCCCTTCCCCTCCAAATTGGGACCAGAGGACAACATACCTGGCATTCAATTCCCTTGCCATCATCTTAACGCCATGGGCGATGGCAGCGTTCCGGTGGGGG
>JAZBOS010000151.1 GCA_036351255.1 Bacteroides sp. | reverse complement strand
GTCCATCCCGTATCGTCATCTTTTTCTGATTACAACCAGATTTTATCCAGCCTTTGACACAAAAAAAATGAACCGCTGATTAAATATTCTTCTTAACAGGGAAGTCTGTTCAAATAATTACCATCAGGATGCACCTTTTTCTTAAATCTTTGGTTACAAGTAAAACTTCCAATTTCCATTCGGCGATTGAATAACCAGACCGTAAATTCTGCAAAACCAATCCGGATATTCTTTTTAATTAATAAAAGGATTTCACCGTTTTATGGTTTAATCAGGTCTGGATTTCACGGCTTTCCTGAATCACCGTGGTTTAGGTTCAGGTCGTCAAAAAAGGCAATCGGCCTGCCATGAACTTCAAACCTCTTATTGAGGGCAATTAAGAAAAAATGAATCAATCATTTCATCTGGATCAAAAAGAAAAAGCACTAAAAAATTCAAAGAAGGAAAATAAATAGCATAAATGAATGAGGGAAGGATTAAATTTGTTTGACTTTTTCCAGAATAATAAGATCAGAATTCACCGGGAAGAATATTTTTAATGACACTTTCACCTAAAATTTCTGCCCATAACTTTTATGCCTTTCTCTGGCACGCAGGATTCCTTGCATTGGCCCAGAACTTTATGGATGTTGATACCATCATTCCCGCCATGGTTATTGAATCGGGCGGAGGGGCCCTGCATATCGGCATCATGACTGCCATCATGCTGGGAGGTTCAAGTTTTTCTCAGCTATTGTTTGCCCCCTATGTGAGCAACAAAGCTTTTAAGAAGAAGTTCCTGCTGCTGGGCATCAACGTCAGGGTGCTATCTCTTTTTGCGCTGGGGTTCATTCTGTTTTATCTTAGGGGAAATCCCTCCAACAATATTCTTTGGTTTATTTTCCTTTTCATCACCAGTTTCTCCCTGGCAGGGGCTTTTACCAATATCAGCTACACAGACATCCTTGGGAAAAGCGTGGATGAAAAAAAACGAAAAACCTTCTTCTCTGCCAAGCAATTAATCGCTGGTGGTGTTGTCCTGGTATCTGCTGTATTGGCAAAGCAAGTGCTCACCGCTTTTGTTTATCCTGTCAATTTTGCCGCCATGTTCTTTATTGGGGCCACCCTCCTGTTTATCGCCTCAGGGGGCTTTTGGAAAATCAGGGAAGTTGAACCCTCGGCATTAAAGATCAATAGCATCAGGACTTTTCTCCGATTGCTGAGATCCGAATTATCCGCCAACCCCAAACTAATCTATTTTCTGGGGTTCATCAACACCCAGGGTTTGATGATCTCATTCCTGCCATTTGTCATGCTTTACGCTAAAGAGACCCTGAACACACAGAGCAACGACACAGGGAATTTCCTGATCTTTAAAGTCATTGGGGTGGTATCGGTTAGCCTCCTGGTTTACCTGGCATCCAAAAGGATAAAATACAATCCCATTCTCTACCTGAATGCATTGCTTTCCATAATGCTTATCATCAGCACCCTTCTTATCAGGAACGAATATACCCTCAGGTATATCTTTATTGCAGGAGGCGTAATTTTTTCCTTATACACCATCAGCATGAACGGAATCTTGCTCGAAATATCAAGCCGCGAAAAAAGAGCCGTATATACCGGTTTTGCAGGAGCAGGCAATATTTTGCCTGCCCTATTCCCTTTGGCTGGCGGATTGGCAATTGAGAAATTTGGATTCCAGCCTTTCTTTTTGTTGTTGATGGCCATCGTATCAGCCTCCATTTTTTTTATCCGTAAAATTGATTGTCACAAATGAGGCCCCGGATCTTTTTTAGGCTGAAGCAAACGGGAGGAAAATACTAAAAGGGATATGCCTACACTAAACGATCACATTGGAGAATATAAAAAGCAGATGGACAAGGGCAGCATAAAGTTGGCTTATAGGGGTTTGCTTAAATACCTCATGGGCTTGCGCTTGTACTTCAAGGGAAAATACCCTGATTTTTTCGTATCAGGGAGCCTTTTTTTGGGAACCATGGATATGACTTATTTTTCCTTTACACATCCATTATTGAAACAAAAGGACTTAAAGATTGCCATCGTCTTCCTTCACGAGCAACTTCGCTTTGAAGTTTGGCTTGCCGCCGTGAACAAAGAGGTTCAAAACCAATACCGGAAGTTTTTTAAGGAAAAGGGCTGGGACAAATATCCGCTGACAGACCCGGGAAAAGGCATGGACGCTATTTTTAAACACACCCTCGTAAACAAGCCTGATTTCAATGACCTGTCTGCACTGACCGGTCAGATTGAAAAAGAAAGCCTCGAATTTATTCAGGGAATTATATCCTTCATTTCGTAAAAAGGGTAAATTTGATTTTATATTGGCAAAGGAGTTCCTTGGCCGCTCACCTGACCGCATTGGCTTATTAAAAACCGAACTTATGAAGGTTATCATCAAGGAGGTTACCACCCGCAAGGACTTGAAGCGGTTTGTTGTATTTCCAAACAAACTTTATCAAGGCAATGCTTTTTATGTTCCCCCACTAATTTCAGGAGAACTGGAAACTTTATCCCGGACAAAAAATCCAGCTTTCGAATTTTGTGAGATCAGGTACTGGCTGGCCTGTGATGAAAACGATCGTATCCTTGGCCGTATCGCAGGCATAATCAATCCTGTTTATAACGAAAAGACCGGCACAAGTTTTATGCGTTTCGGTTGGCTTGATTTTATTGAGGATGAATATGTTCTGAAAGCCCTGATGCAAACCGTTGAAAACTGGGCCATCGAAAAAAATTTGAAGTATACGCATGGCCCCCTGGGAATGACTGATTTTGATGTCTCTGGCATATTGGTCGAAGGATTTGAAGAAATCCCTACAGTTTATGGAAAATATAACTTCCCCTATTACGGACCGATGATTGAAAAACTTGGGTATGAAAAAGAAGTAGACTGGCTGGAATTTAATGTAAAAGTACCCAAGGCCTTGCCTGAAAAGTATATCAAAATGGCCAACATCATTCAGGAAAGGCACAACCTGCATTCGATCCGATTCAAAAGTAAGAAGGAGCTGTTACAACATCTCGATGAAATCTTTGCACTTTTAAATAAGGAATACGATAGCATTCACGGCTTTTCGCAACTTTCCGTGGGACAAATCGAGTCCTTAAAAAAGCAGTTCGTCCCGATAATCAGGCTGGATTTAATATCAGTGGTCAAGAATACCAACAATAAAATCGTGGGGTTTGGTTTTGCCCTTCCATCGCTTTCCAAGGCCTTGCAGAAAGGGAAAGGGAAATTATTTCCATTTGGAATTTTCCATATTCAGAAGGCCTTGAAGCGAAACGACACCCTCGATTCCTTGCTCATTGCCGTGGACAGCGATTACAAAGATAAAGGCGTGAATGCCCTGATCTTTTATGACATCGGGAATGCCTCCATTGAAAGCGGGATTACCAATGTGGAAACTACACGTGAGTTGGAAGAAAACCACAAAGTGCAGAACCTTTGGCACAGGTTTGAATTCCGGCAGCACAAACGTGCCCGCTGCTTTGTAAAAAAACTTTAGGAATACCTCGGGAACGCAAACTAAAGAAAGCAGTTTCGGAAAAAGTATGGGAATCATTAGTACAGAATATCTCGGGCGATTATCCCCTGTTTTTAAAGGGAAAAGCGGCCAAAAACTGGCTGATTTTTTCCTTCATCTGACCGCCGTCGACAAGGTCAATGCGCTGTACGATCGCTCAAGCCATTGCAGCGGAGCTGACTTTGCCGCAAGCATACTCGAAGACTTGAAGGTAAATTATATATTGGGCAATCCTGAACGGCTCAAACAATTGCCTGAGGGAGCCTTCATTACCATCAGCAATCATCCATACGGAGCGCTGGATGGGGTCATCCTCATCGATCTGTTCGGGCATTTACGCGCCGATTACAAATACATGGTCAATCAGTTCCTCGCCCTGATCAAAACCATGAGTGAGCATTTCATTACTGTTACCCCCACCGGGAACAAAAAAAAAGATATCACAGCTGCCAGCTTGAAGGGGGTCCGCGAAACCCTTTCCCACCTGAAGGAAAACCATCCGGTAGGGTTTTTTCCCTCAGGGGCGGTGTCGGATTTCAGCCTGAGGGAAATGCGCATCCGGGACCGGCAATGGCAGGAAAGTATCATTCGACTGATCCAAATAGCCAGGGTACCTATTGTGCCCATTCGTTTCTTTGACATCAATTCTCCCTTCTTTTACTCCCTGGGGTTGATCAACTGGAGAATCCGGCTATTGAGACTGCCTCACGAAGTCTTTAATAAAAGCAATAAAGACCTGCGCCTGGGCATTGGTGAGATTATTTCGGTAGAGGAACAAAAACAATACAGGGATTGCAAATCCTTCAGGGAATTCTTAAGAAATGCCGTTTATCAAATGCCTCTGCCCGCTTCCTTTGCCCCGAAAATCCTTGTTCGCTGATGCTTGAAGCCTCGTTGAAACATTTTATGATATGACCAAAATGAAAAAATCCATTGTTTTATCCCTTGTAATTTTGCTATTGACAGGTACCTTTGGTTGTAATGATTCCAAACCTGCTGAACCCCTGAATATGCTTGAATTAACCATTGCCGACATCCATCGTGCCTTCGAGGAAGGTACGCTGACAAGCGTGCAACTGGTTGAGGGTTACCTGAAACGGATTGAGCATTTGAATGACACCCTCAATGCCCTCACCGTCATCAATCCTGTTGCCCTGGAACTAGCAAAGGAGTTAGACCGGGAATACAGGGAAACCGGGATTCTCAGGCCCCTTCACGGTATTCCGCTCATCGTCAAGGACAACATCAATACAGCCGGCCTGCCCACTACCGCAGGGGCCCTGGCATTAAAAGATTACATCCCCGCTGAGGATGCCTTTGTCATCCGGAAGCTCAGAGAAGCAGGAGCCATTATCCTGGCAAAGTCAAACATGGCCGAATGGGCCTTCAGCCCGATGCATACAGAAAGTTCCACAGCAGGCACCACCCGTAACCCCTACAACCTGGATCACGTCCCGGCAGGTTCAAGTGGCGGGACAGCAGCTTCGATAGCTGCCAACCAGGCTGTTATTGGTTTGGGAACAGATACCGGAAATTCCATTCGCGGACCCTCCTCTCATTGCGCACTGGTAGGGTTTCGCACCACCCAGGGATTGATCAGCCGCAGTGCCATTGTTCCCCTCTACTTGCGCAACGATATCGTGGGTCCCTTGTGCCGCTCAGTAGAAGATGCCACGAGGGTCATGGAAATCATGGCCGGCTATGACCCACTGGATCCTGTAACAAGATATTCAGAAGGAAAAATTCCTGCAAATTATCTTCAGTACCTGGAACCAGAAGGCCTGAAAGGAGCACGCATCGGGGTGCTGGGCGCCTTAAGCTACGAGGACATCCACCCCGAGATCCTGGCTTTGTTCAGCCAGGCTCTGGAAGACATGAAGGCCCGGGGTGCTGAAATCATTGACTCTGTTTCGATCCCGGAATTCAGTGATTTGCAGCAAAACCTTTGGTGCGCCGACTTCCGGAAAGACATAGAAGCCTTCCTCGACACCTGGGTAGAGCGCGACACCCTGCGCACCCTGGAAGACATCATTCGCATTGGCACCCACTCCGACTATGCTTCCGGTTCATTGACCTATTTCAAAGATCATTCAGGCAGGGATCAAAACCTTGTGAAAGAGTGCCTGGATGTATACCAGGATCCCCGGAGTATCGCCTTCCGGGAAGCCATTGAACAGGTCATGGATGCACTGGATCTGGACGCCCTGGTATACCCCTCCTGGAACTATCCGCCCGCCGGCATTGACAACTTCCGCGAAGAATACAGGGGCGACAACAGCCAGATCATCGCTCCCCACACAGGACAACCGGCATTTACCATTCCCATGGGGTATACAGGTAATAATCTGCCAGCCGGAATACAATTCCTGGGCAGGATGTTCGACGAACCTACCCTGCTAAGACTTACCTTTGCCTACGAACAAGCCACTCATCATCGAAAGCCACCGGACCTGCCCAAATAGCCGGGGATAGATAATATCAGAAAGAAAGCTAAATCCAACATCATAAAAAATAAAAGATAAAAAATACCATTATGAAAGGACGAAAATTATTAATGATCCCTGGCCCCATTGAGTTTGAACCCGAAGTGATGCAATCCATGGCCATCCCCACACCAAGCCACGTGGATCCGTCTTTCATTGAAACCTTTGGCCATTCGCTTGAAATGATGCGCGATGTTTGGCAATGCCCTTCGGGCCAACCTTTTATCCTTGCCGGCACCGGCACTCTGGCCATGGATTCGGTCGGAGCCAACCTGATTGAAGCCGGCGACCCTGCCCTAGTGGTGTCCACAGGCTATTTTGGCGAACGTTATGCCGAATTGCTTAAACGCTATGGCGCGCAGGTAGAAATCCTGAAAGCGGAGACAGGCGACATTGTACCAATGGAACAAGTGGAAGCGCAGCTCATGTTAAGGAAATACAAGCTGATGACCTTTACCCATGTAGACACTTCGACCGCTGTTCTCAATGATGCCAAAGCCCTGGGTGCCCTCGGCAAAAAATATGATGTGCTGACGATCCTCGATGGAGTATGCTCGGTAGCAGGCGAAGAGATCCGACAGGAAGAATGGGGCATTGATGTGGTGCTGACCGCCTCTCAAAAAGCTATTGGCGTGCCCCCGGGACTGGCCTTGTTTGTTGTCTCACCAAAAGCCATGCAGGCGTTCGAAAACCGAGAGACGCCTGTGGGAAATTATTATGGCGACTGGGCCCAATGGCTGCCCATCATGAAAGCCTACGAGAAGCGGACTCCTTCCTACTTTGGCACGCCTGCCGTAAACCTGATCATCGCCCTGGAGAAAAGCCTGGAATTGATCCTGAAAGAAGGTTTGGAAAATCGCTTCAAAAGGCATCTCCTCACTGGTCAGGCTTTCCGCGCGGCAATGAAAGCCCTGGGGCTGAAAATGATCCCGCAAAGCGAGAAGGCATCTGCCAATACTCTTTCCGCCCCCTATTTTCCCGAAGGGGTGAAAGGCGCTGAACTGCTGGGACATATCTCTCAAGCAGGTATTATTTTGGCAGGAGGCCTGCTGCCCGACATAAAGGGAAGGTATTTCAGGGTGGGCCATATGGGTGCCGTCAACCGAAGCGACTTGCTTTCAACGGTAGATGCCATTGAAACCGCCTTAGTGAGATGCAATTGTTTCGTTGATCCCGGGGCAGGCGTTCTTACCCTGCGCCAGTTCATGGAAAACCAGAGATAGAAAAGATCATCCTTTTCTGTTCTCCATTTCTTTTGAAGCATTAATTGCCTTAATTGATCAGGTCTCTGATCTCATTCAGCCCCATATTTTTCAGGGGGTTGTTTTGATCGATCAACATACCGGCGAGGGTAGATTTGCGCTGTTGCAAGCTCAGGATCTTTTCCTCCACGGTATCACGGGTGATGAATTTATACACAAACACATTCTTTTTCTGGCCGATGCGATGCGCCCTGTTGATGGCTTGCTTCTCCACGGCCGGGTTCCACCAGGGGTCCAGCATAAAAACATAATCGGCACCAGTAAGGTTCAGGCCCAGGCCACCAGCCTTCAGCGAGATCAGGAACAGCCTCTTGTCCGGATCGTGCTGAAATTCGCTGATCAGCCTTCCACGTTCCTTCTCCGGCATCTGCCCGGTCAGCAAATTATAAGGCAAACCCTGCCCATCAAGATAATGCCGGTAAATATTCAGGTGTTTCACAAACTGGGAAAAGATGAGCACTTTATGGCCTTCGGCCAAAACCTTCCCGATGTTTTCGCGCACTTCAATAAACTTGCCCGAATCAAAGGCATACTCGGGATCCACCATAAAGGGATGGTTCGCCATCAACCGCAGCTTCATCAGGCTGCTCAGGATAAAGAAGCGCGAGCGGTCCATCCCCTGGTGCTCAACCTGCTCCAATATCAGGTTGCGTATCTGCGATTTTTTTGTCTCATAATACTTGCGATGCTCTTCAGACATCTCGCAGTAACGAACCGTCTCCGTAAGTTCAGGCAATTCTTTGGCCACCTCCGACTTGGTACGCCGCAGGATAAATGGCTCGATCAGGGTGTGAAGTTTTTGTTGTTTGCGTAAATCATTATTTTTTTCAACAGGCAACACAAACTCCTCCCGGTAGTAATTGAGGTTGCCCAGCAGCCCGGGATTAAGAAAAGAAAACTGCGCCCATAAGTCGGTCAGGGAGTTTTCAACCGGGGTTCCTGTAAGCACCAGCCGGTGCCTGGCCTTGAGTTTCTTAATGGCATGAAAGATCTTTGATTCCGCGTTTTTTATGATCTGGCTTTCATCTAGCACCACATAATTAAACTGGAAACCTTCGAACAACTGGATATCGTTGCGCACGGTACCATAGGTTGTCAGGACCAGGTCATAGGGAAGAAAGGCCCTGGTACAGGTTTTCCGTGCCGGACCGGTATGCTGCAGCACCTTTAACTGGGGCGTAAACCGGTAAATCTCACGCAACCAGTTGTGAATCAGCGAAAGCGGCATCACCAGCAAGGAGGTGCCCCGATGGGAAGGGGGCGCTTCCCCTGAACCATCGTCAAAAAGTCCCAGCTGCCTCTGCGGAGGATTAGGCGGTGGTGCTTCCGGGGGCGTAACAGCCTTATCTTCCCCTGATGCTTCTCTGTGGGCATGGAGCAGTATGGCCAGGGTCTGTAGGGTTTTTCCAAGGCCCATGTCATCGGCCAGACAGCCCCCCAGGCGATGCTGATATAAAAAGCTCATCCACTGAAAGCCCTGGAGCTGATAGGGCCGCAATTGAACCTCGATGCCGGTTGGAAGCGGCGGGGGCGTGAAATTCTTCATGGCCTCATCAAGCCCTTTCACCGGCGTGCTGGTCTCTTTCAGTTGCCCAAGCAAAGTAAAATGGTGCCTTTTCAGCTGAAGGGTGCTTCCTTTGCCCAACGCAAACTTCATCACGTCCTGGTATTGCCCGAACCATTCCGAAGGAATCAGCCCTATCGTGCCATCGGGAAGACTGAACTCACGAATGCCATGAAGGATATGATTTTTTAACCTGAGAAAGGGAATGCGGTGAGGGCCAAAACTCACCGTACCATACAAATCAAACCAATCATTGCGGTCGGTTACCTCCAGGCTTACCTGGGGTCTGCCTAAAAAAAAACTACCCGTTCCTTCGTCTTTCTGCACCTCTATGTTATCCATGTCGAGGGCTTCGCTGTAGGCCGCAAGCCAGTCAAGGTAGTCGTAAAGCCCAGCCAATACTGCCTCCTCGCCCGAGGTTTCCGTCTTTTTTGCAGGATACCACAAATAAAAACCATCCCCCTTGCGGTTGACCAAGCCCAGGGACTCCATTTTATCAACCCATTGATTCTCAACAGTAAGGTCGCGGGCTACCTTGGAGAAAACAAATGTTCCCCTTTCCTCCTTCAGGGAAACTTTCGATATCCCCTCATCGCCAGGACCAAAAACCTCATCCCCATAACGAAAGGCTAGTTGCAAGGACCAATGATTTTGCCAATTTTGTTCCAATTTCAGGACAGGCTTGGGTGAGGCTTGCAGGGTAACGATCTCAAAGCCTTCTGCCTCCACCCTATAATGCCTGATGGCATCCATCACAAATTTCTGAAAATAAGCCCTTTCAGAAGACTTGGGAACCATGATCTCATCACGGGTAAAGAAAGGGTTCAGTTTCTTCCCGTCCCACTCCTTATCGAAACGGAATAACTGGCCCTCAATGATCAACAGGCAGGGTTTCAACCCCAGCATCAAAGCATCCTCCCCTTTCAGTGAAAGCTCCTCATTTTGGTGAAACAACAGGAGGCGATAACGCAGGCCGCTTTCAAGACGCTGAAAATAAAAAACGGGCTCAACCAATCCCAGCGCCACCGGAATGCTCTCCTCGAGGATCCTGTCATCCTTCAGTCCTTTATAGTGAAGTGGAAGCCCATTTTTTAACAGCACACTGGCCATTTCAGCCATTGTTTTATCAATCAGGGGCCGGAGATGCTCCGCAACAAATTCGGGGGTAAGACTTTCAAAAAACTGGCTGGGCTTAATATTCTCCTTGTTAAACCGCTTCAGCAAAGCCTCCTCGGCATAGTTTCCGTAAAGCTTCAGTAGTTGCCTGTAAGGCTGGGTCATGCCGGGGAAAAAATCGCCGGCAGTGACAGGGTTGATCCGGTGAAATTCATAGCTAAACTGCCGCTGCCCGATGACCTTCACCGCAAAAGGCTCGATCATGAAGCCCATTGGCGGGTTTTCAGTGATAGCAAACACCAGCTGAAATTCGTTTTCGAAGCCGTTGTATTGAGGGGGCTGCATGAGTGTGTAGCAACAATTTAGGTACAACCTACAAAGATAAAATAAATGCCCAATCTTTGGCTTTTATAGAAAAACAAAAGTTTCCATATGAATTCTTGCTCACAAACCCATCTTTTAAAAAGGAAATGAGAGTTTCGTAAAAATAGATGGATATCTTAGGATTGGCGAGACTTTCAGAAGATCCATAGGGCTACAAGCACCAGACCTGATTTATAGTTAATACGGAGTTAATACGTAGTTTATACGGAGTTTATACGGTTTAAACCGTATAAACTCCGTATTAACTCCGTCTCAAACCCCTCTGGGCACAGAAGCAACCCTGTGATGGAAACAAAAAAGCCCCGGGTTTCCGGGGCTGCATTTCTTTCAGAAAGGAGCTTTTATTGATTGAGCCAGGCGATGACCTTTTCGGAATAAGGCTTCTCGCGGGGTGACAAAACATCAACCAGGTTTCCCTGTTCGTCAATGAGAAACTTCTGGAAATTCCAGGTTACTTTAGCATCTAGTTTGCCATTCTGGCTCTTTTGGGTCAGCCACTGGTAGAGGGGCGCCATGTCGTCGCCCTTCACAGAAATTTTAGTCATCATGGGAAAGGATACCCCGTAGTTCGACTGGCAAAACTCAATGATCTCTTCATTCGAACCGGGCTCCTGGTTCATGAAGTTGTTGGCTGGGAAACCAATGATCACGAATCCGCTTTCGCGGTATTCCTGGTAGAGTTTCTCAAGGTCTTCAAACTGAGGGGTCAGTCCGCATTTTGAGGCGGTGTTGACAACCATTACTTTTTTGCCTGCCAGGCTTGACAAGTCAAAGGGATCGCCATAGATATCCTCGACCTTGAAATCGTGAAGGGTCTTGCGGGCATCATCCTGTGCAAATACCGTTGAGGAAAGGCCTGTCGTCAAAGCGGCAACCATAAGGAATGAAAAAAGAATCATTGTTTTATTGCGGTTCATACAGATACGGGTTTAAAGTTATTTTCCTTATTAACAAACCCTGATGAATATTGTTCTGGAAGAAAGTCCTAAATTCACCTGTCCAAATAATAATTCTTCAGTGAAAAGCAAAAGCGATTTATATAGCCTGGTTTCAGTGGCGATGAAAGCCGGCCGTCAGGCCTCTGCAGCCATCATGGGTATTTATGTCACCCCTTTTGATTATGAGGACAAGGCTGATGGCAGTCCCATCACGCTTGCCGACCGCCGCTCGAACGACATCCTGACAAAAGCCCTTACAGCCACTGGCATTCCGGTCATCAGTGAGGAAACCCGCATTGAAGATTATGCCCTGCGTAAGCCATGGGAATATTTCTGGCTGGTGGACCCCCTGGATGGCACCAAGGAATTTATCAGCCGCAACGGCGAGTTTGCCATCAACATCGGCCTGATGTATCGCAACCGGCCCATCGCAGGAGTCATCCTGGCTCCTGTTAAGGGCGAGGCCTGGTGGGGCATCGTGGGCGACGGGGCCTATAAGCTGGAGAACCTGAATCTGGCTGAGGAGATCACGGTGGAAAGTCTTCTGTCTCATTCTTCAATTTTAAAACCATCCCCTTCAAAAAAAAGCATTGCCATATCTGTGAGCCGTTCGCATATGGAAGAACAGACCCAGGGGCTGATTGAACAGATTGGTAAGCAAATGGGGCAGGTAAAGTTGATAGGAAAAGGCAGCGCCCTGAAATTTGGCGACCTGGCAGAAGGCTGGTCCGATCTTTATATCCGCTATTCACCCACCTGGGAATGGGACACGGCGGCCGGGCATGCTATTCTGCTGGCACAGGGGGGCGAGGTGTTTCACATCACCCGGCACACCCCTTTTACCTATAACAAGGAAATGCTTAACAACCCTGGCTTTATAGCCTTTGCCCGCAAAGAGGATTCAATCAGGTATTTTTCTGATCTTACGTTTTAGGTAAGGATAACTCAGGACGGACAAAACGATCAGGGAAGCCCCCAGGTAAAAGCCCACCGACATCCGTTCAGCGCCGGGGAAAATGAAGTAAGCCATAATAATTCCGTAAACGGGTTCGAGGTTTATGGCCAGCATCACGGTATAGGCCGAGAGCACCTTCATGATATCAACAATGGCGGTAAAAGCATAAGAGGTGCAGACCAGGCTGAGCACCAGCAACCAGAAAAGGTCAGAACCCGACAGGCTCAGGCTGGACAAACTCAATTGCCCGGTCACGGCAAAGAACAGGGTAATGAAAATAAATCCCCCAAGCATTTCATAAAAACTGATCACCGTATGGTGGTGGCGCAGGCTGATGTTACGGTTCAAAACGGCAAATAAGCCATTGAGGAATGCGGAAGTCAATGAAAACAGGATCCCTTCAATATACCTGAACTCGTATTGGAAGATGATATAAATCCCGGTAAGGGTCACCAGCCCGATCATCACTTCAAGCCAAAAGATCCTCCTGCGCTGAAGGGCGGGTTCCAGGAAACTGGTAAACAAAGTGGCAGAGGCAAACACCCCGAGGGTCACCGAAACATTGGACACCTTAACCGCGTGGAAGAAGGTGATCCAGTGGAGTGCCACCACCAGTCCAATCCCGAAAAGTCTCAGCATATCGCGCCCCTTCAAGCGGTAAGGGATCTTACGCCAAAGCAGGAACACCCAAAGACCAAGAAAGGCAAAAAACATCCGGAACCAAACCAGGTCGGCCGCAGGCAGGGTGATCAGGGCCCCGATGATGGCTGTAAAACCCAGCAGCACCACAATAAAGTGGAGGTGAATGTATTGTCTGATATGACCGTCAGCACTCATTATACGTTCTTTTTATTCAAGGTTCAAAGCTTAAGGTTTCAAGGTTCAAAGCTTAAGGTTTCAAGTTCAAGGTTTCAGGTTCAAGGTCCAAAGGTCGTTGTTCAAGGTTTAAGATTATCATATAAAACCTTAATTTTCAATGTCTTGTAAGAATTTTTGACAAATCTCCTGAACTCACAATATTTCACCCTCCACACACCTCTCATCACTCATCACTCACTTCTCACATCTCACTACTTTCTCCACAGCTTCAACGGCACACATCAAACGCTCCTCACCCAGGCCCCTGACCACGGCATAGGGAAAGCCGTAATACTCCAGTTCTTTCTGGTACCAGTTTAAGAAAAATTGCCGCAAGTGGGGATGCTCACGCTGCTCATCGAATTCCCAGGGCAGGTCTATATTGCATAAAAGGTACAGATCGAAATCCTGCCTTTCAATGGCACTGAGAATAAAAGGGTCGCAGGTCCCGTATTTATGCAGGCTCCACACTTTGATCACAATCAGCTCGGTGTCGCATAAGAGCATCACTGGGGCTTGCAGCTCCATTTCCTGCTGGGCAGCAATCTGTCCTTTGGCTATTTGCAGGAGATCCTGTTTTTCATAGTCCCGCGATAGCCCATCGATATAGGTGCGAGCATATTCAGGCACAAAGGGGGCCTGGTAATGCGAGGCCAGGCCTTCAGCCAGCCAGCTCTTGCCGGTGGACTCAGGCCCTGTGATGGCAATCTTGAGGGTTTGGCTCACTGTCTAAGCTATTGCTGCAAAAAGGCATTGACAATTTTGAGCACAAAAACACTTGTGCCATTTTGCCGGAATGAAGCTTCCATTTCTTCCGTGAGGGCATTCATAATCTCACGGTAATCGCCAAAAAGCTGGGTGCTCATCCCGTTCACTTCGCAGATGATGCCGTGATGGCTTTTCATCCGCTCAATGAATGCCTTGATATCGGGTATATATTCGCGGCCCAGGGGATACATGCTAATTTCAACCGATGCTTTCATTTGAAGTCTGTTTTTTAGCAAAAATACGATTAAAATGCACAGTAGTCAGATTCCAGCGGTTTGCTTCACACGCTTTCCTCACGCATTCCAAAAAATGATATCTTTGAACGCATTAACCCGTCACAAAAGCATCCGGGATGAATCCTCCCCCATTTAAGAAAGTCTTTATCCACGAAGACAACAAGACTGAAGGCATGCTTCTGCGGCTTTGCCTGTCTGCCATACACGGCATTTCGGTCGAGAATTTCCCTGACGGGCGAACCCTCCTGAGCCGCATTGACGAGGAACCTGAAGTCCTTATCACCGGCTTAAACGACGAAGAAGACATTGACCTGATCAAGACCATCAGGTCGATAACCCCTGCTACCGAGATCATCGTCATGTCGGCGCAGCAGGATGTCGACCTGATAGCCCAGGTGCAGGACACAGGCATTTACAACTATGTTGTAAAAAGCGAGGCCTGCATTGAGTATGTCAAGGAAGTCCTCGAAAAACTTTTCGGGCTGAAGTAATCTTTATTACTTAGCCAGTTCCAGCAGGAAAGCATATTGACGAGCCACTTCCCTGAGGCGACGGAACCTGCCTGAGGCGCCCCCATGGCCGGCTTCCATATTGGTATAGAGCAGGATCATGTTATCGCCGGTATTATTTTGCCGTAGCTTGGCCACCCACTTGGCGGGCTCCCAATACTGCACCTGTGAATCGTGAAGTCCGGCCGTGACCAGTATATTGGGGTATTCCGCGGGGATGACGTTATCATAGGGCGAATACGACAGCATATAGTCGTAATACTCCTTGACATTGGGGTTACCCCATTCGTCGTACTCGGCTGTAGTCAAAGGGATGGTTTCATCGAGCATGGTGGTGACCACATCCACAAAGGGAACGGCTGCTATCACGCCTTTGAACAACTCCGGACGCTGGTTGATTACAGCACCCACCAGCAAACCGCCGGCGCTGCCGCCGCTGGCAAAGAGCTTTTCAGGATTGGTATAGCCTTCAGCCACCAGAAAATCGGCAATGTCGATGAAATCGTAAAAGGTATTTATCTTTTTCAGCAACTTGCCATCTTCGTACCACTGCCGGCCCATTTCCTGTCCACCCCTGATATGCGCCATTGCATAAATGAAACCCCGGTCTAGCAAACTGAGCACGTTGGAGCTAAAGCGCGGATCTGTGGTGATACCATAAGAACCATACCCATAAAGCAAGAGCGGGTTATTGCCGTTCTTTTCAATGCCTTTAGTGTAAACCATAGTGACGGGCACTTCTGCCCCATCGCGGGCAGTAACATAGAAACGGCGGGTTTCATAGTTGACCGGGTCAAAATCGCCCAGCACCTCCTGTTGTTTTACAAGCGTTGCCTCACCTGTCTCCATGTTATAGTCGTACTGGCTCATGGGGGTTGTCAACGAGGTATAGCTGTAGCGGAGCAAAGGGGTATTCATTACGGCGTTCGCGCTGATACCGGCGGTATAGGCTTCTTCTTCAAAAGGCAGGTAGTGTTCCTGCCCGTCGGCCTGATGAATCACACGCAACTGCCGCAACCCCTTGCTGCGTTCCTGAAGAACAAGATAATCGGTAAATACTTCAATGCCTTCGAGCAATACGTCGCTGCGGTGGGCGATTACTTCCTCCCAGTGGCTCATGTCGGTGGAATTGATCGGGGTCTCCATCAGGCGAAAGTTTTGTGCCTCAAGATTGGTGGTGACATAAAACTTATCTTTCCAGGGAGCCACCTCATACAACATATCGGGCTGCCGTTCCTGAAAAATCTGAAAGGTGCTCTCGGGCTGGTCTGCTGACAGGTAACGAACCTCATTGCTCAGCGTGCTGCTGATGTTAATCATAATAAAACGATCGTCTTTTGAGCGCGAAACGCCCATATTGTAAAAGGTTTCATCGGCTTCATAATATACCTCCACGGGCACTTCACCATTCATGAAATGATACCGGTATACACGGTCGTAACGCAGGGTCACCGGGTCAATGGAGGTATAGAACACGGTGGCATGGTCGGCAGCCCAGACCACATTCCCACTCAGGTTGGGCAACTTGCTTTCAGTGATGGTTCCCGTTTCCAGATCCTTAAACAGGATGGTATACTGCCTTCGGCCCATGGTGTCAATGCTAAAGGCCATCAGTTTGTTGTTGAGGCTAATATCGTAATCACCTACATTGAAATAAGGATAACCTTCGGCCAGTTCATTGACATTGAGCAGGATTTCTTCGGCGGTATCCATGCTGCCTTCGCGCCTGCAATAAATGGGGTATTCGTGACCCTTCTCATAGCGGGTGTAATAATAAAAGCCATTAGACAGGAAAGGCGCTGACTGGTCGTCTTCCTTGATGCGGCCTTTCATTTCTTCGAAAAGGGTGTCCTGTAATTCAGCGGTGAAATTCATCTTTGCTTCGAGATAGGTATTTTCCGCTTCGAGATAGGCAATCACCTCAGGGCTTTCTCTTTCCCGCAACCAGTAGTAAAAGTCAATACGGGTATCCCCATGGGCGATCAGCATTTCTTCCTTTTGTTCGGCGATAGGGGCTTCGGCTTCTCCCCAGGTTTTCGGGCCGCCACAGGAGGCCAGCATTAGTATTGGAAACAACAGCAGAAATAAGCGTTTCATAAAAATAGAATTAGTTAGAATGAAAGATTTAATTTTCGAGCCTTAAAATTACAAAAACATTCATCAATGAATGTTTAATGTGATTTTAATTAATTTTGGTGCCGAATGCCAAGGATCTTAACAATCCATAATCCTCATAAGAAAGCAGCCCTTTGAGCCAACCGAATCTGATGGAGGGATTCAGGAACGTCCATTAGCAAGCGGGGTTTCAGAGGCAAATTACTGTATATGACCAGAAGAAGGCTCAACAAGGCCATCAAGCGGCTGAAACAACTACCGGGCGGCAAGGCTTTTTTCAGCTATGCCGGCAACAAATTCCGTCATTATGGGCTGAAAGCCACCGGCAGCACCTGGGTGGCACATCCATCCACGATTATGCTCGAACTGAGCGCCCACTGCAATATCCATTGCACCATATGCCCGCGCGAATACGGGTATGGGAAAGCCATGGACAAGGGGTTTATGGATCTGCAGCACGCCAAAAGAATCATCGACAAGACCTGGCCTTACCTGGACTCTATCGGCCTGACCGGAATGGGTGAGACCTTTCTGTATCCCCACCTGGAAGAAGTGGTTGATTATATCCGCTCGAAAAACCAGGGCATCGTGATCTCTGCTTCCGTTAATGCTTATGCCCCCAAGACCAAAGAATACGCCAACAAACTCAGGAATAAAATCGACACCCTGCAGGTCAGCATTGACGGGTTGGATGAGGTATATGACCGAATCCGGCAGGGTTCTGACTTCAAGACTTTTTCGGCTAACCTTTCGCAGTTATCCAGTATCTTGAGAGGCTCTTCCACCGACCTGATGCTAAACATGGTGGTAACCAAAGAAAACTACTTTCAGATGAGCCAACTGCTGGCCTTTGCCAGTCAAGTGGGCATCCGGTTCGTAAATTTTACCATCTTTAACCTGGCGGCTGTTACAGGCATTGATGTATCGTATTATGATTTTTATCTTTCAGAGGAATTTGCGGCAGCCAAACAGGAACTGGATCAGGCACGTGCAAAGTATTCCGGCATTGAAACCACCTTCTGGGAACATAACCCGGAGAAAGGTTTCAAAAACTGCCCCTTCCCCTGGTCGCATTTTTACGTCTGCTGGAACGGAGAGGTAGCCCCCTGTTGCGCCAAACCCTTCCCAAAGGAACTTACGTTTGGAAATGCCTTTGAAAAACCCCTGATGGAAATCCTGAACAGCCGCGGGTACCAAAGCTTCAGAAAAATGTGGCAAAACAACCAAACCCATCCTTTTTGCCAAAAGTGTCATTTCATTGATCTTCCAGTGGCCATTTCTTCTTAGAATCAACAACAGCGGTTAGCTTAAGAACACGATTTATAAAAATATTTCACACATTTAATTCATATTTTATTTTAAATTTACGGGGATTTCCTCTATGGGAATCGGTTTTCAGGAATTACTAACCAAAACACATCAATTATGGCATCATTTACAAAAGAGTTTAAGGAATTTGCCGTAAAAGGCAATGTGATTGACATGGCAGTTGGTATCATCATCGGAGGTGCCTTTGGAAAGATTATTTCCTCCCTGGTTAGCGACATTATTATGCCTCCCATAGGGAAATTGCTAGGAGGGGTAGATTTTGCCAACCTGTTTTACACGCTGGGTGATGTTAGCTATGCTACCCTCGCAGAAGCAACCGAGGCTGGAGCAGCCACCATTAATTACGGAGTTTTTATCAATACCGTCATCGACTTTCTGCTGATTGCCCTCTCCATTTTCTTTGTAATCCGATGGATTAATAAACTGAAGAAAAAGGAAGCACCGGCACCTGCTCCCGAACCAACTACCAAGGAGTGCCCCTATTGCCTGACTCAGATTCCAATCAAAGCAACCCGTTGTCCCAATTGTACTTCACAACTTTGACAAAATCTTTTTTTGAATGCCAAAAGCCGGAACGAAACAAAGCGTTCCGGCTTTTTTTATAATCGGTTTCTTTATAGTTTGCTGAAAATCAAATTAAAAATACTTATTGCTGGCAAAACCAAAGGAATAATTGCAGGACAGAAAAAATCCCGGCGCGGTTTTTGCGTTAAAACACTGTACCTTTGCAAATTTTCCGGACGGAATCCGCGTATGAATCAAATGATTATGACCAGAAACACCATCTTATCCCTGAAAGGATTTTTATTATTTTTATTTCTCACTTCCTTGCTAACCTTTTATTCTTGCAAACAGCCGGAGCAGGAACCTGTTTTCAAGGAGCGTATTACCTATGTTTCGGATGGGACCATCCATGTCGCCGGGCTAAAGGATAATACTTATACGGAAGTAGGCCCCGGCACAGAGCCTGCCTTGTCTTTCGACGGACGCTACCTGGCTTATGTGAATAATGTCGGCAACAAACAGCGCATAGCCATTCTGGATTTCCCCAATCGCAACACAAATATTATTGAAGATGTGCAAGGCACCTCCTGGAACCCCGTATGGTCGCCCACCGAAAACCGCTTTCTGTTTTCAGCCAGGGTGGACTTTAAAGGTTCGTCCTATCAGGTGGCCATCGTAGGCCACGCCCGTGAAGAGAACAAGTATGTCATTGCCCGTGAGGGTGTTAACATCATTTCCCCTTCCTGGGCGCCCGATGGAGAATCCATTTATGCGCACGACACCCGTTTCTTGTATCAGTTTGAAAAAACCGGTATGCTCATTGGACACGCCGTAATGAAAGAGAAATTTGGCTCGCTGCACTACAACGAATCTACGGTTGTTCTTCCCTCTCCTGATGGCAATCGCTGGTTGATTGGAACAGGCCCAGAAGAACCAATTGGAAGGCCAAGGAAAACATCACTGACTCTTTTCCTCTTTGATGAATTGGACAAATCGACAACCAGGATCTCTCCTGAAGAATTATTCATCAGCGACTTCAACTGGAGCAGCGATAGCCTGGGTATCATCTTCTCGGGAAAAAAGACCCAGGGACAACGACAAACCGACATCTACAACTTATCCTTATCCGACGGGCGTTTCGAACGTTTGGTTAAGAATGCCACACAGCCCTCTTGTCAAGACATACGGGTAATGCAAGCGAATAAGCAATAATAACAATACCCTTTCACGAGCCGGGCAACGGCTGATAAAAATCATTAATTTTGAGGGTATTTCAGGCCAAGGCCCATGTACGCCATCATCGACATCGAAACCACAGGGGGTAATCCCTACCGTGACAAGATCACCGAAATTGCCGTCTTCATCCACGATGGCAAGCAGGTGGTCCGGGAATACAACACCCTGATCAATCCTGAACGGCGTATTCCGCCTTTCATCACCCGTATGACGGGCATTACTGATGAAATGGTAGCCCGGGCTCCCAGATTTTTTGAGATCGCCAAAGAAATTGTTCAACTGACGCAGAATACGGTTTTCGTTGCCCACAATGCAAGTTTCGATTACAACTTCGTCCGCAATGAATTCAAAACCCTGGGTTATGATTTCAACCGGAATCACGTCTGCACCGTTAAGTTGAGCCGGAAGTTACTGCCCGGCAAGACCTCCTACAGCCTTGGCAGGCTTTGCCAGGAATTGGGTATCAGCATAAACAATCGCCACCGGGCAGCTGGTGATGCCCTGGCCACGGTAAAACTCTTTGAACGGCTACTCAAGGAACATCCCGAGGGCTTCCTCAATGGCTTTCCGGGTCCTTTCAGCCCCCGACAGGCGATGAATCCATCTCTTTCAGAAGAACATCTGGAGGCCCTTCCTCCCCGGACAGGGGTTTATTACTTCTTCAATGAAAAGGATGAAATTATCTACATCGGGAAAAGCAAAAGCATCCGCCAACGCGTCATGAGCCACTTCAGCTCGTTGAAATCGCAGAAAGCCTTGAAGATGGCCGGCCAGGTTATGCGGGTTGACTACGAGGAAACAGGGAGTGAACTGGCCGCACTTCTGCTGGAATCGGAAGAGATCAAGCGCCACCAGCCATTGTTTAACCGCCGGCAGCGCCGCAATTTTTTTAATTATGGGCTCTATAGCTTCACCGATCCGGAAGGATACCTGAACCTGAAAGTCGAAAAGACCAGCAGCTCCCAGACACCACATACCAGTTTTGCCAACAAGGAAATGGGCAGGGATTTTCTCTTTAAGCTTGTTGAGAAATACAATCTTTGCCAGAATCTCAGTGGTCTTTTCCCCACCAGCGGAGCTTGCTTCCAATATGCCGTAAAGCAATGCCGGGGCGCCTGCCTGGGGATTGAACCTCCCCAGAGTTATAACCAACGGGTCAGAGAGGCCCTGGAAAACGCTTCAATGCCCTCTCAAAACATGATCATCGTTGACAAGGGCCGCCGCCATGGAGAAAAATACCTGATCATGATCGAAGGCGGAAGGTTCAGCGCGGCAGGCTATGCCGTTCCCGAGGAGGTACAGGCCATGACACCAGCCAACCTGGAAATGATATTACAGCCGGCAACAGACAACCGCGATGCCCGGCTGATCATCAGCGGGTTTGTCCGCAACAAGCGCGTGGAGAAACTCATTCCTTTCTGAAAATCGTCAAAGGATGAAAAAAGCCATTCACATCAGCGTGCAGGGGCGAGTCCAGGGTGTTGGATTCAGGTATCATTCCCGTGCCAAAGCACAGGAAACAGGAGTAACAGGATTCGTCCGAAACCTTTCCGACGGCAGTGTTTACATCGAAGCCGAAGGCGAGGAATCTGCACTGGAGATGTTCAAACTTTGGGTGAGCAAAGGACCTTCTTGGGCGAATGTCACCAGTATGGACATTTCTCCGGCATCCCTTACGGGCTTCGAAAATTTTGAAATATTCTGATTCCTTTCGGAATCATTCATTACTTTTGGAGACCCTATCATCCTAGCTTAATAAATTCTGTCTCCGCAATGTTTTTATTTCGTCCCTTAACAATCCTTTTCTTTATTTCCCTGTTTTTAAATGCCTCAGTGTTTGCCCAGGAACCCTTGCCCCACTGGATGACTGAGGCTGAAAAGGCCATCTTCCAGGATTACCTGGACAACATTCCCGAAGGGAAATCCACCTCCCCTCCTATTGGCATCCCACGAGCCCCAGGTGAGTTTGAGGAAGTGCAGGGCGTCATTGTGACATGGGCCAGTTATTCCTATGAGTTGCGTGAGATTGTCCGACACGCCAGGGAGGTGGTTACGGTTTACATTATTTGCTCAAATATTTCTAATGTTCAGAATTACCTTACTTCAGGTAATGTATCCCTCGACAACATCGTTTTTATTCAGGCCTCCTTTAACTCGGTATGGGTAAGGGATTACGGCCCCCAAAGCATTTATCTTGCAGAAGATGGCCAACTGGCCTTTGCCGACTGGGTATACAACCGCCCCCGCCCCCTTGACGACCAGATACCCGTGGTGATGTCCGATCACCTGGACTTGCCCATTTACCAGATGACCAGCAGCCCCAATCGCCTGGTCGCTACCGGAGGAAACTTTATGACTGATGGCTTTGGCACCGGATTCTCTTCCGAACTCATCCTGGCTGAAAACAGCAGCCTCTCGGTAACGCAGATTGACAACATTGCCCACAATTACCTGGGTATTGATCGCTACATCAAAATGCCTGAGTTGCCCTACGATAACATCAGCCACATCGATATGCACATGAAGCTGATCAACGAGGAGACCCTCCTGGTTGGAGAGTTCCCCACTGGGGTATCCGATGGCCCTTATATTGAGAACAATCTGCAGGCGGTCCTTCAGAATTTTCCCAGTGTATACGACAGACAATACAAGGTAGTACGAATCCCAATGCCTGCCAGTTCTTCCGGATCCTATTCCCCCTACACCTCCTATCGTACCTATACCAATTCCCTGATCCTGAACGACTTGGTGCTGGTGCCCATCTACGGGCTCTTTCCTGATAGTCAGGCCCTGCAGATCTATGAGGATGCCATGCCCGGCTGCAATATTGTGGGTATTAACATGGAGTCGGTCATAGGGGCCAGTGGCGCCATCCATTGCATCGCAAGGGAAATCGCTGCTGACGATCCTATCCTGTTTGCCCATGCTAGCCCCGACACCCTCCCTTCCTGGCAGGATTCCTATGAGATGAAGGCAGCCATCCACAGCTATTCAGATATTACAGAAGCTCAATTTTATTGGACAAAAGATCCCCAGCTTGGATTCACTACGGAAGAAATGTTGCTCGAAAATGATACCTTCAGGTTCTGGGTACCCAGGCAGGATTGTAATACCGAGATCTTTTACTATTTCAGCGCAACCAACGGGAACAACAAAACCAGTACCAAGCCCTTGGTAGCACCAGAAGGATATTACAGTTTATTCCTGGATGGGCAGGGAGTTGATTTTTATGCTGACCAACAGCAGTTGATGGTTGGAGAATCCATTACTTTTCAGCTTTGTGACGAAGGCCAGTATGACTTCGTCTGGAACTTTGGCGAAGGGGCTGAGCCTTCGGCAGCAGAAGGGGCCGGACCACATACTGTGGTTTACCAGACCAGCGGCCTGAAGACCATCAGCCTCACCGCAAACGATGACATTCAGGTTACCCGTGAGGATTACATTGAAGTGTTAGGCCCCAACAACATCATGCTGATGGTGGAAACGGAAGGACAAGGCACAACTGAACCAGAACCAGGAACCCATTATTATGAGGAAGGCAGTAATGTGGAACTAACTGCCACCGCAGCTTCAGGTTGGGAATTCGACAATTGGCTGCTGATGCCCGGCGAAGAGACCCTTGATACGGAGACCATCACCCTGACCCTGAATGAGAACACCACGGCAAAAGCCATCTTCCAGCAATCAACGGTTAGCATTACTAGTCCTGAACGAAGCCTGCGCTTCATGGTTTACCCCAATCCTTCCGATGGACATATCACGCTTTCCCTGCCCGCCAATCCGGCCAGGGTTGAATATACCGTCACCACTATTCAGGGGCAAATCATTCACCGGGGAGTCATCCCTCCAAGGGCAACTGCCCCGCTCATCAGCCTGAACCTCAGCGGGCAGCCTGCCGGAATTTACCTGATTCGCCTTACAGATGGAAATGTTTCCCAGCTGGAGAAAGTCATGATCCGGTAAAACCCGACTGATATAAAACAGCAATGGTAACTTGCTTACAGCAGGTTACCATTTTTTATTTCCTTATTTTCCATTTAATGGGTAAGACACACCCTCACAATTCCTCTTTCCTGGGGATGTAAATCTCAACACCCTAAACGAAAGGAACAGAGTGATATTCAATACTGCAAGAAAGAAAAATACAAGACGTTCAAAACCACCCTTAATAATAATCAGACTCTTAAGTTATTGGGCCAGGGCAAACAATTCATCCAGCTGAAAAGAAGACACCCCTGGTTTCGCTTGCTTATAGGCTCTGATCATCGCACGGGAAACTTCATCTCCACCAATGGGCCGGTATTTCTTAAAAAGGCCTAAACCATTGAAAAAACGAATAACGGCCACGCCTATATTTTCACCCAAGCGCTTCTCCTGACGATTTCCCTGCAGGGGGCCCGGTTTGATCAGGATAATGAATGAAAACAACAGCCCTTTCACATCGCGCTCCAGTTCACCTTTCATACGCATATAAAAGGCCTTGCTTCTGGGGCTGGCCCCTGCTGATGAAACCAGCACATAGGCCGGCACTGCATTGCGTGCAGCAGCAGCAGCAAACTGAAACTGATAGCCATGATCAACCTTAAACTGGGCTTTTTTACTGCCTGCCTTAGAAAGCGTTGTACCCAAGGCCGAGAATAACACATCGCCCTTGACCAGGTGTTGCCACTGGTCAGGATGGTCAAAATCGATGAGGTGTTCCTCCAGCTTAGGGCTTGCAAGCCCCGTTGAACGCCGCGAAAACAAAACCACTTTGTCAAAATCCTTATCAACCATCAATTGTTTTACCAACTGATGGCCTACCAGTCCCGTAGCCCCGATAACAAGCGCTGTCTTCATACAATTCAGTAGGTTTTTATTTCAATAAACAACAATAGGGCTTTGTTGTTCGCTGACAAGGGAAAGGATTCTTACTCCTCCAGTCCTTTCCGAATGAGCAGTGCAACACTTTCCACATGTTGGGTATGCGGAAACATGTCCAGGGGTTGCACCTTCTTCAGGATGTAAGTGTCAATGAGCATTTCAATGTCCCTCGCCTGTGTAGCAGGGTTGCAGCTAACGTAGACCACTTTATCTGCCCCGCTGCGGGCAACCTGTTTCACCACATCAGAATGCATGCCAGCCCGGGGGGGGTCAGTTACGACCACGTGCGGATACCCGTGACGGTCGAGCAGGACCTCATTGAACACTTTGGGCATATCACCTGCAAAAAACAGGGTATTGGTAACCCCATTAAAAGCAGCATTCTCCCTTGCATGCACAACGGCCTCTTCCACATACTCCACACCAATCACCTTCGAAGCTTGCTGCGCAAGGAATAGGGCAATGGTACCCGTTCCGGTATATAAGTCATAAACCACCTCGTGCCCTTCCAGACCTGCAAAATCCCGGGCAATGGTATACAAGCGATTAGCTTGTGGCGCATTGGTCTGGAAAAACGACTTGGGCCCAATGGCAAACTTCAGCCCTTCCATCTCCTCCATCATATAGGGATTGCCGTTATAAATCACCGGTTCCAGATCGACAATGCTACTGTTTTTCTTGTTGTTGATAAAATAAGCCAGGGTGGTTACCTCCGGAAAACGGTCACCGATAAAATCCATCACCAACCTGATACCCTCCGTGTCGTTTTCTCCAAAAATCATCGAAACCATCACTTCCCCGCTTGAACTGTTGCGAATGATCAGGTTACGCAGCAATCCTTTATCCTCCCTAATGTCATAAAAAGAAAGTCCCTGTTCAAGTGCAAAGGCTTTGACGGCAAGCCGGATGGCATTGGAAGGCTCGGGCTGCAGCCAGCACTTTTTAATGTCCAACACTTTGTCGTAAAGTCCGGGGATGTGAAACCCAAGAGCGTTCAGGTCTTTAAACTCCTCGCCAGATTCAATGTCCCTTTTTGTAAGCCAGCGCCTGTCAGAGAAGGTATATTCCAGTTTGTTGCGGTAAAAAGTCGATTTTTCTGATCCGGCAATGGGGATCAGTTCATAGCTGCCGGGCTTCACTCTGCCGATGCGTTCCAGGCTGTCGACCACTTGTTGCTGCTTGTAATGCAGCTGCCTTTCATAATCCAGGTGCTGCCATTTACAACCCCCGCAAAGGCCAAAATGCTCACAAAAGGGCTCTGCGCGGTCTGGTGAGGTGGTATGGATCTTCAGGATCTCCCCTTCCAGGTAGTTCTTCCTGGTCTTTTTGATTCGGATATCCACCACATCGCCCGGGGCACCGTAATTCAGAAACACCACCAGCTCGCCCACCCGGGCAATGGCTTTACCCTCGGCAGCAAAGCTTGTAATGGGAAGGTTCTCGATAACCTGGTTAAACAGGGGGTGCCTGCGTGCCATAGTCTGTTATTTTCTAAATTGGGATTAATATACGCAAAACTTACCCCTGAAGGCTTGCTCTCCCCTTATCTCAAAGACGTATACACCTGGCCTGAGTGCCAGGGGAATAGCTTGTCTTCCGCCAGCGTTCGAAATGACCTCCTGATGGACTTTTCGCCCATAAAGGTCAAAGACCGTCAGCTGCAATGCTCCGTTTTCAAAGTCGTTGCCCGGAACCAGCACCAGGGATTTCCTCAGTTGATTATAAAAAACAAGGGAATTACTTTGCAGCAGTTCTTCAGTATCCATCGTATTCAGCACCTCCACCACAAAGGGGTATTCCTCACTTTCAAGGATGCCGTTATTCACCTTCAGCAAAACCTCCAGGTTGCCGTAAAAATCCGGGTCGGGGACAATATTATCCCCTTCCAGTGAATAATCCTCGCCCGGAATGATCTCCAGCGTATGACCCTGGGGATAGCTGACAAAATTATCTTCTACTGTTATCCATTCCAATTCGATGGAGAACGTTTCTCCCATAAGGATGGTCATCGGCTGTTGCCCGGTGATCACCGGGGCCAAAGGCTCAAAGTCTTCCAGGGCATAAATTTTAAAGTCATCAAAATAAAAGCCATCCTTGGTGAGGCTGACATCGCTCACCAGGCGAAAGCGCATCAGGATTTCCTTGCCGGCAAAAGCTTCCAGCGAGATCTTTTCCTGCACCCAGGTGCTTTGATTCCCGTCCCACAGATGTTGCCCCGAGTCTTGGTTATTCGAACCACTGCGGGTGTAAAGGCCTGGCAAGGCCGTCCAGCTCGTTCCTCCATTTTCCGAGACCTGCAACTGCACGTAGTCATAATTACTTTCAATGTCCCAGCGTGCTGAGAACTCTGTAAATGCCATCCCGTGATTGCTGAGGTCCACCGGATCATTCAGGGTTAATACCGCATTGGCATAATTGCCATACTGCCCGCCCGGGCTGTCGGTCATAGAGTTAGGGGCCGAAACGTATTGGTTGCTGGTCAGACCCCAAACCGTGCTGCTCCAGTTTTCGGATGTTTCAAAATTGTCAGCAAACAACACGGGGGCCTCCCCAAAATATCCTCTGATGGTATCGCGCCAGATAAAACTCCCATTGTCAAGCAACACCTCGAAATCATACATTAACCCAGCGTAAGTCGATGGGTGAAGGGTAATTTGTATGGAATCAACAAGCGTTTCCAAAACTTCCATCTCTTCGAATACCAGGGGGCCCCCGCTTGAGATGACCAGGGGACTGATGGGTTCCACAGAAACTGTGAAGCTTGAAGGAGAGGCAAGCCCCAGGTTTTTTATTTCAAAGGGGAAATAAAAATAATGTGTTTCCGCCTGCTGCGCTGCTAAAGGCTTGAGTTCGGCATAGGACAGTGCCAGGTTGGCCAGGCCAAGGTTCATCCAGGTATGTCCGGCGCAAATCTCTTCGATGCGGTTCATTGCTGGCCAAAACCCATCCGAGGGACTGCCCGCCTCAGGCGTAAAGGCAAACACTTTATCCTTGGTTTCCTGTTCACCGTAAAACCAGTCGTCAGAGCCCCCGTTGACAAGATAGTTCAGGGTTTCGTAACAGGTTCCATATGTATAATTATTTTCCCGGGTAAGAAGCTCCGCAAAAGACGAAAAGATCTCACCATCGGGAGTAAGCTGATTCTGGTACCCCCAAGGATAAATCAGCAGGTCGGAATAAGTATGGTTGTTCAGCGCAAGGTCGAAATCAAACTGCTCGGCAAAATATTTCACGATCTGGGTCTCGGGTTCCGAAAAAGGAGCGGTGCCTCGATAAGTCATAGAAGAAGGGGTTGAAGAGGAACCCGAGTCATCGTGCCCCCAGAAATACCCAAAGTTCCGGTTCAGGTCCACCCCATAGCTTCCGTCCCCATTCAGCCGCATGTTCTTACGGTACATCCCGCCCCCGTTGGGATTGGTCTGTTGATTATAGATGTATCCGTCAGGGTTAATGCAAGGCACAAAATACATCTCAACATTATCCATCAGGTAAGTAATCTCGGGATCTGTCCCGTAGTTTTCCAGCAGATACCACATCTGGTAAATCATCTGTTGCATGCCAATCGGCTCGCGGGCGTGCATCAGAGCCGTATAGAGCACCTTGGGCTTATCCTGCTCAACATCAGGATTGTTTGAAATACGCAGCCAGTAAACCGGACGCCACTGAATTGTCAGAATGGTTCCGATGGGTGCCTTCTCTGAAATGAGATCAGGGTACTGCGCATGCATCGCATCCAGTTCAGCAAGGAGCTCATCATAAGTTAAATACCCGCCCATACTGCCCAAAGAAAAATTTTCAGGCGTCTGGTATTTCCGGTTGGGGTCTGGCTTGCGCCACGATGCTTCAATGGCAGCCTTATCCAGTCCGGCATTTCTTGCCGAGTAATATGCCGACATGTCCTCAATCAGCACCTCAAAAGAAAACCCTGCCCCGGCGATGCGGTCCTGCTCCTTCTCACTGTATTCCCCGATGACATACAATCCGGGGCGATATTCCATGCTTTCAGTATCCACACCCAGTTCGGCCAGCTCCCTGAGCTCGCGTCCTTCCATATTGATTTTCAGACGCGAATAAACCGGCTGCTGGGCAGCCGCTGCCATAGTGAGTAAAACAAACAGGGATAACGTAAAAAGGCGTTTCATAACTGCAGGGGTTTAAAATGGCATCAATAGTATAGGGGCAAAAATAACCGAAATCACTGAAAATAGTGCATTTAATTCTGACAAAGATGCTCCTTCTCCCTCATCTGGCCTTGTGCCTTTTTGAAAAGAAAAAGTCTTGCCCCTTGCCTGAGTGCAAAAAATATTATATTCCGTATCTTTGCAATCGATTTTTTAAAGGAAAGCAAAAACAATGAGTGTGCGATTAAGCGAACAGGAGCAAATGCGCAGGGATGCGCTCAATGAATTGCTCGATATGGGCATAAACCCTTACCCGGCCGATAGTTTTGAAGTGAATGTCACAGCCCGGGATATCCACGAAAATTACCCCAATGACAATAACCTCTACCAGGACATCAGCCTGGCCGGCCGCATCATGAGCCGCCGCATTATGGGCAACGCCTCCTTTGTAGAGCTGCAGGACGACACCGGCCGCATCCAGCTTTACTTCAACCGCGATGAAATCTGTCCCGGCGAAGACAAGAGCTTCTACAATGTGGTGTTCAAGCGCCTGCTCGACATTGGCGACATCATTGGCGTGAAGGGCTTCGTGTTCGTCACGCGCATGGGCGAGATCACCATCCACGTGAAGGAATACAAGATCCTGACCAAATCGCTGCGTCCCCTGCCCGTTGTCAAAGAAAAGGGAGGCCACGTCTATCACGCCTTTACGGACGCCGAGCAGCGTTACCGCCAGCGTCATATCGACCTCATTGTAAACCCCCAGATAAAAGATACCTTCCGCAAGCGTGCACAGCTGGTGCATAGCATGCGCAGCTTCCTCCTCGACAAAGGTTACCTCGAGGTGGAAACCCCTGTATTGCAACCCATCTATGGAGGGGCTGCCGCCAGGCCATTTAAGACTTATCACAACACCCTTGATACAACCCTTTACCTCAGGATCGCCAATGAGCTTTACCTGAAACGACTTATTGTAGGCGGCTTCGAAGGCGTCTTCGAGTTCGCCAAGGACTTCCGCAACGAGGGCATGAGCCGCTTTCACAACCCCGAGTTCACCCAGATGGAACTTTATGTGGCTTACCGCGACTACGAGTGGATGATGAACCTAGTGGAAGAAATGGTCGAGAAGATCGCCCTCGACCTCCACGGCAAGACCCAGGTACAGGTTGGTGAGCACCTGATTGATTTCAAAAGGCCATGGACCCGTTTCACGATGTATGGTGCCATCCAGCACTTTACCGGCACCGATGTCTCGGAAATGGACGAAGACCAGATGCGCAGCTTCGCCCACAGCCTCGGACTGGAGACCGACCCCAGCATGGGCCGGGGGAAACTCATCGACGAGATCTTTGGCGAGTTTTGCGAACCCAAACTGATACAGCCCACTTTCATCACCGATTATCCGGTGGAGATGTCACCCCTGGCTAAGAAACACCGCAGCAAGCCCGGGCTGGTCGAACGCTTCGAGGCCATCTGCAACGGCAAGGAGATCTGCAATGCTTTTTCCGAACTTAATGACCCCATCGACCAGCGTCAGCGCTTTGAAGAACAAATCGAGCTGGGTCGCCGTGGGGACCCCGAGGCCATGATCCTCGACGAAGATTTTCTGCACGCCATTGAGACGGGCATGCCCCCCACCGCTGGCCTGGGTATCGGCATCGACCGACTGAGCATGATCATGACCAACAGCCCCTCTATTCAGGATGTATTGTTCTTTCCCCAGATGCGGCCCGAGAAAACTTCCACGGCCACCGGCCACGAAGAGCTTTTCCAGGCCATCGGCGTACCCAACACCTGGATCCCCGTCCTGCAACAAGCCGGTTTTGCAGAACCTGCAGCCCTGAAGGATGCCAATCCCAACAAGGTATTTAATCAATTATGCGGCCTGCGCAAAAAACTTAAAATGGATGTGCCTGCCCCAAAACCTGAAGAAGTGAAGGAATGGATTGAAAAAGCCGGAACCTGATCCAAACGCCGGGTCATTCCGGTCAACATACTGCCAACCAAAAAAACAAACCATCATGCCCATTTTAGGATCCATCATTAAACGGGCCATCGAGCTGAAAGGCAGAATGCCCGTTATTTTCAGCACCAGGGAACCTGAGAAGGTCCAGCGCAGGGAGCTGAAAAAGCTTCTGCGCAAAGCCTCTTCCACCGCCTTTGGTGAACATTTTGGGTTCAGTGAAATGATTCGCGCAAACGACCTGGTCAGCCAATACCAAAAGCGCGTACCCCTTTACGACTACAACCAAATCTTCCGCGATTGGTGGTTTCGCTCGCTCAATGGCGAGCCCTTCGTTTGCTGGCCAGGTAAAGTAAAGTATTTTGCCCTGAGCAGCGGCACATCTGAAGCCTCCAGCAAATACATCCCCGTTACCAATGATATGCTGCGGGCCATAAAGAAAACCAGCACCCGCCAGATCTTTTCCCTGGCACGCTACGACTTTCCCAGGTCTTTTTTTGAAAAAGGCATCCTGATGCTGGGCGGAAGCACTCACCTTCAATACAACGGGACCTATTACGAAGGCGACCTCTCGGGCATCACCACCAAGAACATCCCTTTCTGGTTCGAGCATTTCTATAAGCCCGGCAAGCGAATCTCAAAGGAACGCGACTGGCCCACCAAACTCGATGAGATCGTCAAGAAAGCCAGGGACTGGGACATTGGGGTCATTGTAGGCGTACCGGCCTGGTGGCAGATCCTTATCGAAAAGATCATCGACCACTACAAGCTGAAGAACATTCATGAGATCTGGCCAAACCTGAGCATCTTTGTCCACGGCGGCGTGTCGTTCGCCCCTTATGTCAAAGGTTTCGAAAAGTTGCTGGGCAAACCCATCACCTATATTGAGACCTACCTGGCCTCCGAAGGCTTTATTGCCTTCCAGTCGCGCCCCAACACCAACAGCATGCAACTGGTGTTGAATAATGGTTTGTTTTATGAGTTCGTGCCATTCAACAGCAGTAATTTCGACGGTGAAGGCAACCTGAAACCCGATGCCGAGACCCTGACCATCGGGCAAATTGAAGAAGGTAAGGAATACGCCCTGCTGTTGACCACCTGTGCCGGGGCATACCGCTATCTTATTGGCGACACCATCAAGTTTACCAGCAAGGAGCTCAGCGAGATCGTCATCACCGGCCGCACCAAGCATTTCCTTAACCTCTGCGGCGAGCACCTCTCGCAGGAGAATATGAACATGGCCATCAAAATGGCTGAAGACCAGCTGAATGTCGAGGTTCGCGAGTTCACCGTTGCCGGGATCAAGTACAACAGCATGTTTGCTCACAAATGGTTCGTAGGGACCGACAGTGAGGTAGACGCCGAAGTTTTGCGTAACGCCATCGACGAAAACCTCAAGATCCTGAACGACGACTACCGGGTGGAACGCATTGCCGCCATCCGTGAGGTGATGGTGGAAGTCTTGCCCCCGGCGGTGTTTTACCAGTGGATGCGATCAAAGGGCAAAGAAGGCTCACAAAATAAATTCCCAAGGGTAGTTAAAGGCGCTGTTTACGAAGAGTGGGAAGCTTTTGTCAAACAACAAAAACCAGTTTAAAACCTGATGTTCTCTGTTCTGATTCAAGGCGTTATCCTGGGCTTCACCATGGCCTTCCTGATCGGGCCCACCTTCATTGCCCTGGTACAAACCAGCATTCACAGGGGTTTTCGCTCAGGCGTACAGTTTGCCATGGGCGTTGTGCTGAGCGACCTGGCCTTCATTGCCCTCAGCTACCTGGGCGCCCTGCAGATCTTTCAAAACGAAAGCAACCAGGTCACCATGGGCTTTATTGGCGGATTGATCCTGATGGGGTTCGGGGCGGTGACCTTTACCCGAAAATATGTGATGCCCGCCCCCGTCAGCATTGAAGTGCGGGTAAAAGGGCAAGGGGTCTTCAAGTATATAATGAAGGGGTTCTTTATGAACATCTTTAACCCCTTCCTGCTGCTGTTCTGGATCGGTGTGATGGGGATTGCCTCGTCAAAATACACCATCCCCTCACGCGAAATCCTTGTATTCTTTGCCGGGGTCATCGGAATGGTTTTTGTGGCCGATGTGTTTAAAAGCTTCATTGCCCATCGCATCAAGCGATACCTTAATGCCAGGGTACTGACCGTCATCAACCGTGTGGTTGGGGTTTCCCTGGTATTGGCCGGCATTGTGCTGATTATCAGGGTGTGTTTTTTTATGTGATTTAAATAGAAAAAATAATGTCGAAAGTAAGAGTACGCTTTGCTCCAAGTCCAACCGGCCCCCTGCATATGGGCGGGGTACGCACCGCTTTGTACAACTACCTGTTTGCCAAAAAACACGGCGGCGATTTCCTCCTCCGCATTGAGGATACCGACCAGAACCGCTATGTTCCCGGTGCAGAGGAATACATCATGGAATCGCTCCGCTGGTGCGGCATCCACTGGGATGAAGGTCCCGAAAAGGGAGGACCCCTTGGACCCTACCGCCAGAGCGAACGTAAAGACCTTTACCGTCAGTATGCCATGCAACTCATCGAAAGCGGCAAGGCCTATTACGCTTTCGACACCCCCGAAGAGCTGGAGGCGATGCGCCAGCGCATCGAAACCGAAAAAAGCGGTAACCCTCAGTACGACAGCCGCTCAAGGCTCAGTATGAAGAATTCATTGACCCTTACAGAAGAAGAAATAGCCCAAAGGATCGCCTCCGGCGAAAACTATGTGATCCGTATCAAGACCCCGGAAGATGAGGAAATCGTGCTGGAAGACCTGATCCGGGGCACTGTCAAGGTACATTCATGGCAGCTCGATGACAAGGTATTGTTCAAAAGTGACGGGATGCCCACTTACCACCTGGCTAATGTGGTGGACGATTACCTGATGAAGATCACCCACGTGATCCGGGGTGAGGAGTGGCTGCCCTCGGCTCCCCTGCATGTATTGCTTTACCGCAGCCTGGGATGGGAAGCACAGATGCCCCGCTTCGCCCACCTGCCCCTGCTGCTCAAACCCGATGGTAACGGCAAACTCAGCAAGCGCGATGGCGACCGCCTTGGATTTCCTGTTTTTCCACTGCAGTGGAAAGATCCCAAATCGGGCGAAACCTCCAGCGGATATCGTGAAGCAGGCTATTTCCCCGAAGCCTTCGTCAACCTCCTTGCCCTTCTGGGATGGAACCCCGGCACCGAACAGGAGATCTTCAGCCTTAGCGAGCTGGTTGAAGCTTTCTCCCTCGACCGGGTGGGCAAATCCGGCTCAAAATTCGACCCTGAAAAGGCCAAATGGTTCAACCACCAGTACCTGATGCAGAAGCCCCTTGAAGAACTTGGCCGTGAACTGCTAAGGATGGCTGAGGCTCATGGGATCGCTGCTGATATTGATAAGCTGACCAGTATCGCAGGCCTGATGCGCGAACGGGTGCATTTTGTCCACGAGCTTTTCGACCAAGCCGGCTTTTTCTTTACCGCCCCCACGCAATACGATGAGGCTTTTGCCAAAAAGCGCTGGAAGGAAGATACCCCCGGCATCCTGATGGACCTTGCCGTGGTGCTCGAAAGCCTTGAACCCTTCACCGCCCCCGCCATCCACGAGGCCATCCACAGCTTTATGGAAAATAAGGAAATTGGCGCCGGCAAACTGATGCCCGGCCTCCGGCTGTCGCTGGTAGGCAGCGGCATGGGCCCCGACCTCTCAGAGATCATGGTCATCCTCGGCAAGGAAGAAAGTATCCGGCGTATCCAAAATGCCGCCGAAACCGTAAAGACCTGACCAACAGGTATAAAGGCAGCTGGGATTTCCCTGTCCTAACCAGAATTTTTCTGAAGGTTTTTTTTCGAAAAGAAAAAACCCGGATGATGCAACAGCCTTTTTGCTAATTGAATGAGCAAAAGAGCTTTTGCATTTTTTTTAAAAAAGAAAATTTTCTGGGCCCTTTTTGTGTTTAGCAGAAAAAGTTACTTAATACGTTGATAATCAAATCATCCCTATGTTTCTAAAGAAAAAGCGTTCTACCATCTTCATAGTTAATACGGAGTTTATACGGTTTAAACCGTACAAACTCCGTATTAACTCCGTATTAACTCAGAATTTGTTGTAACTTTACAGGTATAATCCTTTAAAACTTAATGGTATGGCATATTCAAAGGAAGGCGTATTAGCTAATTTCAAGGGCCGCCTGGGGAAAATGGTGGTTTATCAAATGAATGGCAAGACCGTTGTACGGAGCATGCCCACGCGTAAAGGGGGCCAGGTCTCACCCAAGCTCAAGGAGTCCCAGGGTCATTTTGCCAAAGTAATGTCGGTGATGGCAGCCGTGAAGCCTTTCATCCGCATTGGTTTCAATGACCTGGCAGAAGGAAAGTTCGTGTTTCAGCGGGCCCTCTCGGAGAACCTGATCCGCTACAAGGAATCAGAGAATCCCGATTTCTTTGATTGGCTGCTGGTAAGTAAGGGCGAGCGGGCCGGTGCAATGGACCTGAACGTTCAGGTGCTGGGCAACGAGGCCAAAGTGAGCTGGGGCGATGCTAAAGCAGGCATGCCCTGGGACAAGAACGACCACGTGCTATTGCTGGCCCTCAACACAGTGACCCTGGAGGAAACCGACAACCTGAAAGCAGGCATCCGAAGCAAGGGACAGGCCAGCCTGAAGCTGCCCACAGCCGAAGCCGGACAGCCCGTGCTGGTATTTATTGCTTTTTACGACCTGGCCGGGGCTGCCGTTAAAGCTGATCCCGCGAATATCTCCAACTCGCAGGCAGTGAAGGCCTGACCGCTTAATGACATTTTGAAAGCCTGTCTGGACGGCGGGCACTGATTTGAAATGCTTTCACTTCATTTTTAAAAAACAGGAATCATGAGCACACCGGTTCGCTGGGGGATTATTGGCCCCGGCAACATCGCCCGAAAATTTGCAGAGGACTTAATGCTGGTGGAAGGGGCTGTGCTGCAAGGCGTTGCCTCGCGCGATGCCGGAAAAGCCCGCCAATTTGCTGAGACCTTCGGGGCGGTCAGCTCCTATGGAAGCTACGAGGCGCTTGTTAAAGACCCGGAGGTAGACATTGTTTATGTGGCCACCCCCCACGTGTTTCATTATCCCCATGCAATGCTGTGCCTTCAATACGGCAAGGCGGTATTGTGTGAGAAGCCCTTCGGGATGAATGCCCGGGAGGTGGAGGGGATGCTGGCAGAGGCCAAAGCACGCGACCTGTTTATCATGGAAGCTTTCTGGACCCGCTTCATTCCCGGAATCATCCGGATGCAGGAGATCATTCAGTCGGGCGCCATCGGCGAGATTGAATACATCCGGTCCGATTTTGGGTTCCTGGGCGACCCCGATCCGCAAAAGCGGGTGTACAACAAGTCTTTGGGTGGGGGCTCGATGATGGACATTGGCATTTATCCCGTTTACCTGGCCTTGCTGTTGCTGGGCGTACCTGACAAAATTCAGGCCATCGCCCGCCTGGCTCATACAGGGGTCGACAGCCTGTGCGCCATGCTCTTTGACTATGCCGGCGGGCCAAAGGCCATCCTGGAATCAACCGTTCTGGCCACCACCCCCACCGAAGCCCTGATCGTGGGGAGCAAGGGCTCTCTGACCTTACACAAGAGTTTTCATCATACCGAAAAGATCAGTCTGAATCTGAACGGCCAGGCCCCCGAAATCATAGAAGAAAAATATACAGGCAACGGTTATTTTCATGAAATTGTGGAAGTTATGGAATGCCTGCGCCAGGTCAGGAAGGAAAGCCCGAAGATGTCACACGCGATGAGCCTTGACCTGATCCGGACGCTGGACCGGGTAAGGAAGGAGATCGGGCTGTTATATGTGCAGGATGATCCGGTTTAGGGATGAACGGCCTTTGCGCAAAAGACTCCATTAAGATGTTTTGGAATTGCCACCGGCCAAAAGACAGCCCTTTGACAAATCGTAAAAGACAAGCTTCCACATTAAAACGGAAGGTTCATTATATTTACACATGATTCTGGACAACGCTATTTTTGGAAATCTGGCTGATGGACGAACCGCTCAATTGTTTACCCTTGAGACCTCCGGGGGGCTCAGGATAAGCATCACCAATTATGGCGGCATCATCACTTCCATCCGGATGCCTGATCGCCATGGCCAACCCGATGAAATTACAGCGGGATTCCCTTCGTTGCAAGCTTATTTGGAAGAGCATCCCTATTTTGGGGCCATTACGGGCCGCTATGCCAATCGCATTGCCAATGGACGCTTTGAGCTGGATGCCAAGACCTGGCAGTTGCCGCTGAACAGCCCTCCAAGTCACCTACACGGGGGCCCCGGCGGCTTTCATACCCGCCTTTGGGATTACAGCATTGATCAAAAGGCGGATGAAATAAGCCTGCGCCTGCATTATCTCAGCCCCCACCTGGAAGAAGGATATCCGGGAAATCTTGAAGCAATGGTAACCTATACCCTGAAGGAATCCGGCGAGCTGTTGATCACCTATGAAGCCCGGACGGATGCGCCAACACACCTGAACCTGACCAACCACGCCTATTTTAACCTGGGGGGATTTCGCGACAAGATCTTCGACCACCAGCTGATGGTGGACGCCAACCATTATCTTGAACTCAATGAAAGCCTTCTTCCCACCGGAAAGTTGATACCGGTGCAGGGCACCCCTTACGATTACCGCCCAGGGCAGGCCCCGATGAGCCTGATCCGTGAGCCAATGGACTATTGCTTTGTGCTGAATCACGGCCACAGCCTCGATCGCCCGGCGGCCATACTTCATCATCCCCAAACCGGCCGCGGGCTCAGCCTTTATTGTACACAGCCCGGCATTCAGGTTTATTCTGCAAACTTCCTTGACGGAAGCCTCAAAGGACACGGGAGCATCGCCTACGGCCAGCACCAGGCGGTTTGCCTCGAGACCCAGCATTTCCCCGATTCGCCAAATCACCCGGAATTCCCCTCTACCCTGCTCAGGCCCGGAGAGACCTATCTCCACCAGAGCCGGTTTGTATTTGAGACAGAATAGCTGAACCTTAAGGGATGTAATCAGTCCTCGCAGATTTATGCCCCGGTCAGGAAGGAAAACTGGAAATACTTTACCTTTGTTGAGGACTTTTGCTGTTTAAGATCGGTGACCGTTCATTAGAAAAGTCCATTACAAAGGGAAATCCCAAGCCATTGCTCCATGGAAAAATACATACTTGCATTTGATCAGGGTACCACAAGTTCCAGGGCCTTGTTATTCGACCAACAGGGAATTATTAAATCCGTTGCACAAAAGGAGTTCAGGCAAATCTTTCCCAAGCCGGGCTGGGTGGAACACGACCCGGAAGAGATCTGGACCTCACAGGGGGAGGTGGCAAGGGAAGCCCTGGAGAAAGCCGGGATCGGTGCAGGCGAGCTGTCAGCCATCGGCATCACCAATCAGCGGGAGACCACCCTCGTATGGGACCGCGCGAGCGGACAAGCCATATGCAACGCCATCGTATGGCAGGACCGGCGCACCTCAGCCTTTTGCGATGAGCTAAAGGATCGCGGACTGGCGAAGAAGATCAGAGAAAAGACAGGCTTGGTCATTGATGCCTATTTCAGCGGTACCAAGATCAAGTGGATCCTTGACCACGTGGATGGAGCCCGTGAAAAGGCGGAAAAGGGTGAATTGGCCTTTGGAACGGTGGACAGCTGGTTGGTGTGGAAACTTACGGGTGGCCGCACCCACGTGACCGACGTGAGCAATGCCAGCCGCACGATGCTTTTCAATATCAATACCCTGAACTGGGACGATGAATTGCTTGAGCTGATGGGCATCCCTGCATCGATGCTGCCGCGGGTGGCTTCTTCCAGCGAGATCTATGATACCACCTCAACGCCCTTCATAGAAGCTGAGGTTCCTATTGCAGGCATTGCAGGCGATCAGCAGGCGGCCCTGTTCGGGCAGATGTGTACACAGGAAGGGATGGTAAAAAATACGTATGGCACCGGTTGTTTCATCCTGATGAACACAGGCCAGAAACCCTTCTTCTCGAAAAACAACCTGCTGACAACCATTGCCTGGAAGATCGGTGATACCACCACCTATGCCCTTGAGGGCAGCATCTTCATTGCAGGTGCAGTGGTGCAGTGGTTGCGTGATGGACTGGGTATTATCAAGTCCTCGGATGAGATAGAAGCGCTGGCGGCACAAGTAGAAAACAGTGGTGAGTTGTTCTTCGTCCCCAGCTTCACAGGGATGGGCGCCCCCTATTGGGATCAGTATGCCCGTGGATTGATGATCGGCCTCAGCCGGGGCACAACCCGCGCCCACATTGCCCGTGCCGCACTCGACGGCATTGCATTTCAGACCATGGACGTGCTTCACGTCATGAGACTGGATACCGGGATGAGGGTGAGCGAACTACGTGTGGATGGAGGCGCTTCGGCCAACAACCTGCTGATGCAGTTCCAGGCCGACATCCTGAAAACCCCCGTCATTCGCCCCGAGATCATCGAGACGACAGCCTTGGGAGCCGCGTATCTTGCAGGACTTGCCACGGGCTTCTGGAAAGACATCGATGAGCTAAGGGAACATTGGCAACTTGGCAGACGATTCGACCCTAGTATGCCGGAAAGTAAAGTTCAGACCCTGAAGGAAAAATGGGCCGATGCCGTTCAGCGCGCCCGCTCGTGGACACGCTAGCATCAAAACCTCTTTATTCGGAAGAAATTTCAGGAAATTGAGGATTCTCGTCGAAGGCCAAGGTGATGTATGCCTCAAGTTCTTCATACCATTGTTCCCCGTATTTGCGAATAAGGGCATCCTTCAGAAAACGATACACCCTGACATTCAGCTTTTTCCCTTTCTTACGGGCGCAATTGCAAATGGGCCAGCGATGATAGTTTAGGGCATCGTAGTGGGTGTAAGAAGTGACCCTAATGGGATAAAGGTGGCAGGAAATGGGTTTCTGGAAGCTGATGTCGCCCGCTTCCCAGGCTTTCTCGATTGCGCATTTGGCAATGTCGTTTGCATCGTAATAGACGTATGCACAGGGGCCTTCCGCCACCAGGGGTGTGACAGGCTCGCCGGCAGGGTCGGTCACCCAGGTACCGTCTTGTTCCACCGTAGCAATACCCTTCTCCATCATAAAAGGCTTGACCAGGGGATAGATTTTTTGTAAAATTTCAGTTTCCTCCGGCGAAAGGGGCGCACCGGCATCGCCTTCAATGCAGCACCCGCCTTTACAAACCGGCAGGTCACAGACGAACTGTTCGAGATAAATCTCGTCGGAAATTAAGGTCTGGCCAATGATAATCATGGCGCAAAGGTAAAGGAAAACTGATTTGTAAGGCGGACTTTTCAGCCGTGAAAGAAAACAAAAGCAGAGTTTGGTAACAGAACTTTGCTGAACTTTGAATGATTTTATGAACCTTTGTGGTTGGATTTGTTGGGGGTTAATTAAGTTTCACCAGCCTTATTTTCATAATAAGAATGCTTAAGATCGTTGCAGATAACAAGATCCCCTTTTTGAAGGGCGCGCTCGAGCCTGTAGCACAGGTGGTTTACCTGCCTGGGGCAGCCATCAGCCAGGAGGATCTGATGGATGCAGATGCGCTGATTGTGCGCACCCGCACCCTTTGCAATGCACGCCTGCTTGAAGGTACATCCGTGAAATTCATTGCCTCGGCCACCATAGGGCATGACCACATCGACAAGGATTACTGCCAGCGTAACAATATCACCTGGACCAATGCACCGGGATGCAATGCCGGCTCTGTGGTGCAGTATATGTCCTCGGCCCTTGGCCATATTATTCGCCATACAGATACCTCTTTTGAAAAAACCACCCTGGGGGTTATTGGTGCCGGCCATGTGGGCGGAAGCCTGGCAGCGCTTGCCAGAGTCCTGGGCATAAAGACCCTTATAAACGACCCGCCCCGGGCGCGCGCCGAAGGCCAAGGAGGTTTCTGCAGCCTGGAAGAATTACTGGAACAGTCTGATGTTGTCAGCCTGCACGTCCCGCTTAATACTGGGATGCCCGACAAAACATTTCACCTGGCGGATAAAGCCTTTTTCGAAAAAATGAAGGAAGGGGCCTGGTTCATCAATACCTCCAGAGGCGAAGTAACAGAAACAGGAGCATTGATCGAAGCCATCCGATCGTGGAAACTTTCGGGGGCCATCGTGGATGTCTGGGAAAATGAACCCAAGATCGATCAGGAATTACTCAGCCTCACGACTGTTGCCACGCCTCATATTGCAGGCTACTCAGCCGACGGCAAAGCCAAGGGCACGGCGACGAGTGTCAGGGCTCTTAGTCGCTTTTTCAGTCTGGGCCTCGACGGTTGGACTCCCCAGGCCATCCCCATGCCTGCAAGCGCCCTGCTTAGCCTTCCTCCAAAAGTGGAAAGTAAGGAGGATATCTTCTTTCTTTTAAGTTTACAGGCCTATAATATTTTTGCAGACGACAGGGCCTTGCGCCAAGATCCTTCCAGCTTTGAACGCTTGCGGGGCGACTACCCCATCCGCCGCGAACCCCACGCCCTGAAGGTAAGGGCATTCAATCAAAGCAAGGAAACCCAAGCCTTTATCCACGCTTTGGGGTATCCGCTTGAAAATGAGAGGTAAAAAAGGAAAAGTTGAAAAGTTGAAAAGAAAAAGCTAATAACCGGTACCTGAAACCCGGTACCTGATACCCTATTTCTATTGATTTCAGATCAAGGATTAAGGATTTCTGATTTTTGATGTGCCTGATAACCTGAATCTTAACCCTCAAACCTTAAACCCTGCCAGCGGCAGGCAGGCTTAAACTTTTTCCTTCTTTAAGAACACGAAGAGGTAAAGGCTAAACACTACCGAGGTGGACAGTTGGATGAGCAGCGGAGTGCTGACCAAACTGTCGCCGGGAAGAATGGAAAGCATGGCCAGGTATTTGAGGCCATAATAAAAGATCTTGCTGAGCCAGATGCTGAGGAAGATGGCCGCAAGCACATGGATGCGTTTTACCAGGAAATAAAACAGGAATACGTTTACCACCAGTTCGGCCGATATTAGCATAGTCTTCACCAGCACCGGGTGGGCTGATATCAGGAAAGAAAACAGCGGCAAGGTCAGGGCCAGTAGGTAGGCATTCTTTTTATGGGTATGCACCAGGGCCAGCACCAGCATTACCCGCATGGGCTCGATCAGGTAAAGTTTAATGCTGAGCATATGTGAAATGGCGGGCAGAAAATAAATGAATGCTAATGCAAATACATCCAGAAGGGCTGGTTTTACAAAACTCTTCCAGGAGGATACGGTGAGACTGCTTGCAGATGCTGCCATATGTTGATTTATTTTGGGTCCTACTTTAAAATCATTATAAATAAACACTTTCCAAGGTGTTTAAGGCCGTAAAAATAAGAAAATTTGTCCTGAAATAATAATTTTGCGTAATCACTCAGGCAATCCATTAAATCGAATACTATGAACAGGCGCGATTTCATCCAGAAAGGTTTTATTTACTCTGCTTTGGCCGGGGTATATGCATTCACGCTGGGCCGCATTCCGCTTTTTGCTGGCCAACGAACGACTTCACAGTCTAGGGGTAATTACGATCTGGTTGCAGTGCGCGGGGGTGAACCCGTGGCCATGTACCGGCGTGCCATGCAGGAGATGGGCGGCATGCAGCGTTTTGTCAGGCGCGGGCAGCGGGTGGTGGTGAAGCCCAACATTGGCTGGGACGTGCCCGCTGAACGTGCAGGCAACACCAACCCCGAGCTGGTGGCAGCCATTGTCAAGGATTGCCTGGAGGTGGGCGCCAGCCGTGTTCTTGTGTTCGACAACACCTGCGACAACTGGCAGCGCTGCTATCAAAACAGCGGCATTGAAGAAGCCGTGAAAAAAGCCGGCGGACAAATGGTTCCCGGCAACCTTGAGCGCTATTACCGGGATGTAACGATCCCGGGAGGAAAAAGACTGACCTCCGCCAAAGTCCACGAGCAGATTCTTGATTCCGATGTGTTCATCAATGTGCCTGTGTTAAAACATCACGGTTCGGCAACCGTTACCGTGGCCATGAAGAACCTCATGGGGGCGGTATGGGATCGCCGCTTTTGGCACCGCAACGACCTGCACCAGTGCATTGCAGATTTTTGCACTTACAGCAAGCCGGACCTGAACATCGTGGATGCCTACCTGGTAATGACCCAAAACGGCCCAAAAGGCACTTCTACAGCCGACCTTTCGTTGAAGAAGAGCCTGCTGGTATCGACCGACATTGTAGCGGTGGATGCAGCAAGTGCTCTCATCTTCGGCACTCAGCCCGAAAATATCGGACATATTAAAATCGCTGATGAGATGAAGATTGGCAAGATGGACCTCAGCAGCCTCAACATCAAGCGCGTCGCTGTTTAACCTGCATTCTTATGAAATTAAGACACCTGAAAAAAATCCGCATCGGGGTCTCCCTGTTGATCTTCACTTTGCTGCTGCTGTTTTTCCTGGGCATTGAGTCAGGATGGCTCAGCAAGCCCTCAACTCTGTTGTTGCGCCTCCAGCTCATCCCCTCCATCCTGCGTTTCCTGGCCCTATTTTTTACCGTTTCGGGATTGGGCTTTGTGCTTATCCTTTTGCTTACCTTCCTTTTCGGGAGGGTATACTGCTCCTCCATCTGCCCTTTGGGGACCCTGCAGGATGGTTTTATCGCATTAGGTCGCAGGTTTAAAAGCAAGAAAAAGCGCCGGTTCTTTTATTCCAAAAATCCAAATAACATACTTCGATACAGCATCCTTGGAGCTACCATCATTTTTTGGTTCTTCGGCAGCCTGTTCCTTGTAAACCTGCTGGATCCCTATTCCAATTTCGGCAAGATATCGGTGAGCATTCTGCAACCGGCATTCCTTTTCATCAACAACAAGCTAGGACTGCTCCTGGAACAATTTCATATATACTCGGTGGCACCCATGGAAGTTAAAACACTGCCCCTGAATGTCTTAATTGTTTCATCCATCATCCTTCTGACCATAGGCACCCTGTCAATATGGCGCGGGCGTTTGTTCTGCAATACCCTGTGCCCGGCTGGTTCCCTATTAGGTCTGGTGTCCCGTAAATCTTTCTATAAGATCACTTTCAAGGATGATGCCTGTACCCTTTGCGGGAAATGCGAGCGAGTATGCAAGGCTGAATGTCTTGACAGCCGCACTAAGACCATCGACCACAGCCGCTGCATCAGTTGTTTCAACTGCTTTACGGCATGCAGCAACGATGCCCTTTTTTACAGCCGCATGAAACCGGAAATGATTGCCAAGACCAACGAAACCTCGGTTCCAAATACAGGCAAGAGGAAGTTCCTGCTTACTCTCACAGCAGGCGCCTTGTCCTTACCCTTGTTGAGGAAAACATCATTGGCACAGGGCGTTAGCAGTCCAGGCATGATACCCACCGGTACAGCTACCCCAGTAACTCCACCTGGATCTTTAAGTATTGAGCACTTCACCAATAACTGCATTGCCTGTTACCTCTGCGTGGGTGCCTGCCCCACCAACGTAATCGTGCCTTCGTTCTTCGATTACGGGTTGGAAGGCTTTATGCAGCCCAAGCTCGATTACCACAAGAACTTCTGTAACTTCGACTGCGTGAAATGCACCGAGGTATGTCCCACCGGCGCCATTACCCGGCAAAGCCCTGAGCAGAAACAAACCATACAGATGGGTGTTGCACACTTTTTACAGGAGAGCTGCATTGTCACCATCGACCGCACCGATTGCGGAGCATGCTCGGAACACTGTCCCACCAAGGCTGTGCATATGGTGGAATGGGAAGGCCTACGTATTCCCGAGGTCAGGCCTGAGATCTGCGTAGGATGCGGCGCCTGCGAATATGCCTGCCCCACCCAGCCCTACAAGGCTATTTTTGTGGAAAGCAATTCAACCCACCTGGTGGCAGTCCCCATCGAAGAAAGTGAAGGACCAAAAGAAGACGTCCTTGACGACTTCCCTTTTTAAAACACTAGTTCTAAACAAATTAAATTTTCCGTTTTCGAAAAAAACGGTTAGTTTTTAATTTGTTATTTTTTTCACAATTCTAGGATAATCTATACCTTTGCAGTTCGTAGAAAATCGAAAAAATATTTCTCACATCCTTCTCAGCTATGAATAAAACCCTGAAGATCAGAGACCTTACTTTACGTGATGGGCAGCAGTCCTTATTCGCTACCCGGATGACCCAGGCCCAGGTTGACCGGGTTCTCCCCTTATACAAGAAGGCCGGTTTTTATGCCATGGAAGTCTGGGGCGGAGCCGTACCTGACTCGGTGATGCGTTACCTCAACGAAGACCCCTGGGAGCGGCTGGAAAAGATCAAAGCCGCTATTGGTGATACCTCCAAACTCACCGCCCTTTCACGCGGCCGTAATCTCTTCGGCTATAACCCCTACCCCGACACAGTCATCGAAGGCTTTAACCGCAATGCCGTACAATCGGGTATTGATATCATGCGCATTTTCGACGCACTCAACGACACCAGCAACATCACCTCGACCATCAAGTTCGTCAAGGAAAACGGGGGACTTGCCGACTGTACGGTTTGTTATACGGTGGATCCAAAATTCAGGAATCGCGACCGCATCCTTGGCCTGCTTAAGGGCAAGCCTTTACCAGGCAAGGTTTTCACCATAGAGTACTTCGTTCGCAAGGCCCAGGAACTGGAACGCATGGGTGCCGACATGATCACCATCAAGGACATGGCTGGTCTGATACCACCAGTAAAGTCAGGAATCATCATCAAGCTGATGAAGGAGGAAGTGGGTATTCCCATCAACTTCCACACCCACTCCACCCCGGGTTATGGACTGGCCTCGGTATTGACAGCCATCCTCAACGGTGTTGATGTGGTTGATACCTGCATACTGAACTTTGCCGGCGGACCTGCAGGACCCTCTTTTGAAATCGTGCAGCTGTTCTGTAATAAGCTGGGCATCGATACCGGCGTCAACCTGGAGGCCGTGGTAGAGATCAACCGCGAATTGAAAGAGATCCGTAAGGAACTCATCGATTACGACAGCTATCAGATCTTCCCCATTGACTTTGACATCACCAAGGACCAGCTGCCGAAAGAAATTGATGCCCTGTTCGACAGGGCCATCGAACTGGCGAGCGAACGTAAGGAACGTGAACTGCTGGCCACCACGCAAGCCATCGAACATTATTTTAATTTCCCTCCACCCAATGAAAACGTGCGCACAGCCGAAATCCCCGGGGGAATGTACACCAATATGCTTGCACAACTAAAACAACTTAAACTCGAGAAACTGCTGCCCCGCGTCCTGGAAATTATTCCCACGGTAAGACTGGCAGCTGGTTTGCCCCCACTGGTAACCCCCACCAGCCAGATCGTTGGTGTGCAGGCCGTGAACTGTGTCATCGACGAAAATAATGGGAAACCTTTTTACAATACCAATTCCGTGCAGTTTGTCAACCTGGTGAAAGGCCTTTACGGAAAAACGCCCATCCCAATCGACCCAGCATTCCGCAAGCAGATTACCGGCTCGAAAAAAGAAACGCCATACGACCCAAAGGACTATAAAAAGCAAGACAACCCCGTGCTTGAAGAGTTTGGCGGAGTGCATCTGGCCCAGAACGAAAAGGAAGAATTGCTGCTCGAGCTGTTCCCTTCAGTGGCAACGACCTTCCTTTCGAACCAAATTGAACAGCGTCACCTGGCAGGCATCAGGGCCTTACAGGAGGAGAAACGAAGAAAATACGAAGCAGAGAAAGCAGAATACGAAAAACTCTCACCCGAGGAAAAAGAAAAACGCCTTCAGGAAGGTCTGTACAGTTACAAGTGGACCTCCTTTCATCCCGGCGAAGAAGATACCAAACACGAGGACTAAAGCTTTCCCCTTTGAAATGCGGCTTCAAGATCAAGCCTTGAATCCTGCAGCCGCATTCTTTTTTGTCATAATGGGCTAGTTATCCCGAGACAGTAAACCTGGCCTAAAGCTTTCTCCACCCTTGCATATGCTCCAACTTGGACTCCTCAGGATTAAATACGGCAATAAACCTGTATGTGCCCATAAAAAAAGCCGCCCCCTCAATTTGGGGCGGCTTCATGAATTTTTTTAGCAATAACGATTAGTAAGAAGCAACCAGTTTAATGGAAAGGTTGATCTCGTCGTTAATAAGGTTATCGCCAAGGTCATCGAAGAAACGTCCCGAACCGAAGCGAACTTCGTATAAGGAGCGGTCGAAAGCAAACTCAGCAGAAGCGTTGATCTGCCCCTCAGAATGACTGACAATGGCATCGAAAGCCAGGCTATGGGTAATGTCCTTAATGGTCAGGTTTCCAGAAACGCGGTAATTGGGTTGGCCTTCGGCAGCGCCTTCAATGGGTTCAAAGTCCACAATCTCGAAGCGAGCTTCAGGATAGGTAGCCACGCTGAAGAAGTCATCTGATTCTAGGTGCCCCTTCAGGCGAGCGTTCATTTCAGGATCTGTAAGGTCAAGTACAACGATCTGGGTCATGTCAATGACCATATCACCACCCCAGAGCTGGTTATCATATACGTAAATAACGCCTTCCTTCAGGGCAATGGTACCATTGTGGCCTGCGCCGGTAATCTTCTGCCCTTCCCAGCCTACTTCACTGGCCTGAACATCAACGACAGCACGGGTAACTTCTTCAGGAACCTCACCAGCTTCCAGTTTCTCAATGATTTCAGCTTTTTTAGCGTTTTGTCCCCCACAGGAGGCCATAATGATGGCTGCGATTGCCATAACTGCAAAATACTTCAGTTTTTTCATTTTTCTATTTTGGTTTTTTAATTTCATGTTTATTTGATCGTACAGATTAGAAACCAGAGGAGTTATAATTTGTTCACATTATTCAAAAAAAATTAATTAATTTCAGGTTCACTTTAAACATCTCTCCGCTATGATTGTTTAAAACGGCATTCCAATTTGGTTAAGGCTAAAAAACATCTTTTTCTTTGACTGCATTAATAATTTGGATTGGCTTTTTGCCTGAAGAAAAAAATAAGGCTGACCTATGGAAAAAAAACGAATATTCATAGAACCAGAAAAGCTTTAAGTCTTATCTGGCGGGGTTTTAGGAGTTGTTAACAAAATAACATATCGGATTTTTATTATCTTTGCAACGTTAAACGGGAGTCAGAAGAAAAAAGAAAGTAAAACTTAAGTTAAAGTCTTTATTCTTTGCCGGACTTTTTATATTTTCGCACATTCATTTTCCGAAAAGTCTTTATAAATCAAACAGATATGCAAACGAAACTTCAGGAATTAACCGAAAAGATTTACCAGGAGGGCGTCAACAAAGCCAATGAAGAAGCAGAGAAGATTCTATCAGATGCCAAAAAGAAGGCGGAAGAGCTGGTGAGCAAAGCCCATAAGGAGGCGGATGACATTGTAAAAATTGCCGAGAAGGACGCAAGTACGCTTCAGCAGAATTCACTCAACGAGTTGAAGCTCGCAGGCAGGCAAGCCATCAGCGACCTGAAGCAAAAGATAGCCGGACTGGTGGAAGCACGTGTAATTCAACCTGAGACCAAAGGGGCTTTTAAGGACATTGCCTTCACCCAGGAGTTGATTCAAACCATAGTCAAAAACTGGAACCCCAAGGATTCGGAAAATGTATCATTAAACCTGTTGCTTCCCAGTGACAAGCAAAAAGATTTTGAGGTCTTCTTTAAGGAAAAGGCCAAGGGATTGTTCGACAAGGGCCTTGAGGTAAACTACAGCGACCGCATGAAGACCGGTTTTAAAATTGGCCCCAAGGAAGGTGGCTACCTGATCTCGTTTGCAGATGAAGACTTTGAGAATTTTTTCAAAGCCTTCCTGCGCCCCAGGCTGATTGAGATGCTTTACGGGGAAAAGGAATAAGCGCCCTGGCCAACGGCCGGAAAGCCATTCAAAAACAAAAACCTCAAGCACGTGAAGCGAAATTATTACTACCTGGTGGCGGGACTTCAGGATCTCACCATCGACATACACAAGCTGCAGTATTCGCAACAGGCCTTTAGTGAAGAGCTGAAGACGGGCCTGCACCCCGAGGATTACAAACTGGTGCAAAAGCTTTTCCTGCCTCACGACAATGCCAACCTCCTCAACCTTTTGCAGAAGACAGGGAAACCCTTTAACGAAAAAGGCAACTTCAGTCAAATACGATTGGAGGATAACATCAAGGAGCCTCACGACCTGCCCGGCTATATAATGGAATTCATCACGGCCTTCAAAAACAAGGACCCCCTGATGCCGGAAATGCTCCCCGAAAACGAGCTTACCACCCTGTTCTACGACGAAAAGCTGAAGCTTGACAATGCCTTTCTGCGCGACTGGTTTCAGTTTGAACTGAATTTGCGTAACATTGTTACAGCCCTGCTGGCCCGTAAATACGACATCCCTTACGAATACCAGATAATTGGTACGGGCGAAACCTCGAACATCATTCGTAAAAGCCACGCGCGGGATTTTGGCCTGGGGGCAGAGCTCGACTATCTGGAAGACCTCTCGAACCTGGTGAAAAACGACAATGTGCAGGAACGGGAAAAGTCTATTGACGAGCTTCGTTGGAGCTACCTGGATGAAGTGACCTTTTTTGAATATTTCACCGTAGAAAAAATTCTTGCCTTTGTTATTAAGCTGGGCATTGCCGAACGCTGGCTGGGCATTGATAAGGAATACGGCAATGAGATGTTCAAAAAACTGCTTAAGGAATTGCAATCAAGCTATGAATTACCAGAAACATTTACAGAAAAATAAACATATATGAATACAATCGGTAAGGTAACCGGAATCATTGCCAACCTGGTCATTGTAGAAACCGAAGGCACGGCTGCACAAAACGAGATCTGTTTTATCGAGCACGATAACACACGTTTGATGGCTGAGGTGATCAAGATCATGGGCAATAAAGCTTACACGCAGGTTTTTGAAAGCACACGTGGCCTCAAGGTTGGCGCAAAAGTTGAATTTATGGGCCATATGCTCGAGGTGGATCTCGGGCCCGGACTGCTTTCGAAAAACCTTGATGGCTTGCAGAATGACCTGGACAAGATGGAAGGCGTATTCCTGAAAAGGGGAGAATACACCGATGCGCTCGATGACGATAAGACCTTTGAATTCGTACCTCTTGCAAAAGCAGGCGATAAAGTGACGGCCGGAAGCTGGCTGGGCGAAGTAAAGGAAAACTGGATGCCCCATAAGATCATGGTGCCCTTCAAAATGGAAGGGGAATACACGGTGAAAAGCGTCGCCAAGGAAGGGGAATACCACATCCACGATACGATGGCCGTGGTCACTGACAAAGAAAACCAGGAGATCAAGATTACCATGACGCAACGCTGGCCGGTGAAGGTCCCAATTCGTGCCTTCAAGGAGAAACCCAGGCCCTTTAAGATCATGGAGACAGGGATTCGCGTAATGGACACCCTTAACCCCATCGCAGAGGGAGGCACCGGATTTATCCCCGGTCCGTTTGGTTCCGGAAAAACGGTTTTGCAGCACAACCTTTCTAAAAATGCTGAAGCCGACCTGGTTGTCATTGCAGCCTGCGGTGAGCGTGCCAACGAGGTTGTAGAGATCTTCACCGAGTTCCCTGAGCTGGATGACCCGCGCACGGGCCGAAAACTGATGGAGCGTACCACCATCATTGCCAACACCTCGAACATGCCGGTGGCTGCCCGTGAAGCATCGGTTTATACCGCGATGACCATTGCAGAATATTATCGCGCCATGGGCCTCAAAGTGTTACTGCTGGCCGACTCCACTTCACGCTGGGCACAGGCACTGCGTGAGATGTCAAACCGTATGGAGGAATTGCCAGGACCTGATGGATTCCCCATGGACCTTCCTGCCATTATCTCCAACTTCTATTCAAGGGCAGGATTCGTTTACCTGAACAATGGGAAAACAGGCTCAATCACTTTTATTGGGACCGTTTCGCCTGCTGGTGGTAACCTGAAAGAGCCTGTAACAGAATCTACCAAGAAGGCCGCCCGTTGTTTTTATGCATTGTCCCAGGCCCGTGCCGACAGCAAACGCTACCCAGCCATTGACCCCATCGACAGCTATTCCAAATATCTGGAATATCCTGAAATCACCGAATACCTTAACGATAAAATCGCTGCCCACTGGACTGACAGTGTGTTTAAGGCCAAAGATATCCTGCTGCGCGGGAAGGAAGCCCACGAACAAATCAATATCCTGGGCGATGACGGGGTCCCGCTTGACTATCATTTAAGATACTGGAAATCGGAATTGATCGACTTTGTAATCCTCCAACAGGATGCCTTTGACAAGATCGATGCCTCCACACCCCTGAAGCGGCAACATTATATGCTTGAAAAAGTACTGGAAGTTTGCGATATGGAATTCAAATTTGAGAATTTCGAAAAAGTAAACCCATACTTCAAGCGTGTCATCAACCAGCTGAAGCAAATGAACTATTCAGAATTTGATTCTGAGCAGTTCACAAAGAACGAAAAAGAACTTGAAACCATAATCCAGGAAAGGAAAACTGCGTAATGGAAAAAGACACCAAAGCATTTCAACGCGTATATACCAAGTTGTTTCAATTAACCAAGGCTACTGTATCACTGCATGCTTCAGGCATTGGCAACGAAGAGCTGGCCATTGTGGATGGGCGCCTGGCCCAGGTAGTAAAGATCATGGGTGATGTAGTGACCCTGCAGGTATTTGCCGGCACAGAAGGGATTCCCACGAATGCCGAGGTTATTTTCACCGGAAAGGCACCAACCCTGAAAGTGAGCGATGACCTGGCCGGGCGATTCTTCAACGCCTACGGCGAGCCTTTGGATGGCAGTAATATCATGGGAGAAGAACGTGAGATCGGGGGGCCCAGCGTGAACCCGGTGCGCCGCAAGCAGCCTTCCGAGCTTATCGCCACGGGTATTGCAGGCATTGACCTCAACAATACCCTGGTAACCGGACAAAAGATCCCTTTCTTCGCCGACCCCGACCAGCCCTTCAACCAGGTGATGGCCATGGTAGCCTTGAGGGCACAGGCCGACAAGATCATTCTTGGCGGGGTAGGCCTCACCAACGACGACTACCTGTATTTTAAACATGTATTTGATAATGCCGGAGCCCTCGACCGTATCGTTGGCTTCATCAACACCACCGAGGACCCGCCTGTTGAGCGCCTTCTGGTGCCAGACATGGCCCTGGCGGCTGCTGAGTATTTTGCAGTGGATAAAAAACAGAAAGTGCTGGTGCTGTTGACCGACCTCACACTTTATGCTGACGCCCTGAGTATCGTATCCAACCGTATGGACCAAATCCCCTCCAAGGACAGTATGCCCGGATCGCTCTATTCTGACCTGGCACGCCTGTATGAAAAAGCCGTTCAGTTTCCTGACGGTGGTTCAATTACCATTGTAGCGGTTACCACGCTTTCAGGCGGCGACATCACGCATGCTATTCCCGATAATACGGGGTATATCACTGAAGGTCAGCTTTTTCTGCGTAAGGACAGCGACGTGGGGAAAGTAATCGTAGACCCCTTCCGCAGTCTTTCGCGTCTGAAGCAGCTTGTGATTGGCAAGAAAACCCGCGAAGACCACCCGCAGGTAATGAACTCTGCCGTGCGGCTTTTTGCTGATGCTGCCAACGCAAAGACCAAGCTCGAGAACGGCTTCGACCTGACAGATTACGACGAGCGTACACTGGAGTTTGCCAAAGGCTATTCGGAAAAGCTGTTGGCCATTGACGTGAATATCGATGTGGATACCATGCTGGAAACGGCTTATGAACTCTTCGAAAAGCACTTTACCCCCGCCGAGGTAGGTATCCGCCAGGAGTTTGTTGACAAATACTGGAAGAAAAACTAATTATGGCGATTAAATTTCAATATAATAAAACCTCTCTCCAGCACATAGACAAGCAGCTGAAAGTCAGGGAACGCGCCTTGCCTACCCTGAAAAACAAAGAAGCTGCCCTGCGGGTGGAGGTGAAAAAAGCCAAGACCACGGCCGAGGAGTTTGAGCAAAAGCTCAACAAAAAACTTGAGGCCTACCAGCGTGCTATTGAGCTTTGGGGCGAATTTGACAACGATCTTGTGAGCATTGAGGACGTGGATTTGACTGTGAAAAAGATCGCCGGCGTGAAGACCCCGGTGCTTGAGGGGGTGAAGTTCTCCGTTAAGGAGTTCAGCATCTTCAACCGACCGGGTTGGTACCTTGATGGCATCAGCATCGTGAAGGAACTGGCACAAATAGCTATTGAAAGAGAAGTCTTCTTTCAAAAGATGGAATTGCTCGATCACGCCCGCCGCAAGACCACGCAAAAGGTAAACCTTTACGAAAAGGTGCAGATTCCCGGATTCCAGGAAGCCATTCTTAAGATCAAGCGCTACCTTGAAGATGAGGAAAACCTCTCGAAAGCTTCCCAAAAGATTGTAAAAACCCGTATTCAGGAAATGGAGGCCAGCGTATGATAGCACCCATGAAAAAATATTCCTTCCTGGTATACCATAAGGACTACCTGAAGTTCCTTGAGGATATGCGTCAGCTGGGCGTGCTTCACCTGATCGAACGGCAGAAAGACGTTCCGGATTCGGTCCTGGAAAGGTATGACCTGATAAACAAGGTAAATGGAGTGGTGAAGTTCCTGTTAAAGCGCGAGATTGAAAACCCTTCACCAAAACAGGGGCTTGATGGAAAGGAAGCCTTTGAAGGAGTCGATCAGCTTCAGCAAGAACTCGAAAACAAGCATCAGCAGCTCAGTGTCCTCAGGAAAGAGATTTCCTATTCCGCCCCCTGGGGCGACTTCACCCCCGAAACCATCCAAAAGCTGAAGGATGAAGGACTTGAGGTTAAATTCTACACTGTATCGGCCAGAAAATTTGAGGAGGAATGGCTTCAGCAATACCCCATAGAAGTGGTTGGCCAGCACGCCGGGCTTTATTACCTGATCCTGGTGAAACGTGAAGAGGATGTCCTTGACCTGGAACTAGAAGAGATGCGGCAACCCGAGCGTCCCATCTCTGAACTGAACTTCTACAAGCAGAAACTCAACGAGGAAATTGAAGCCATACAGGCCAAATTTGACCAGCACGCTTCTGAAAGCCTTGAAGCCATTCAGCAATACTTGCTGCAACTGAAAGAAGACCTGCACTTTGAAAGGGTTCTTGAAAATACCGTTAAGGAAGCCGACGAAAAGGTGATGTTGCTGGAAGGCTGGGTACCTGAAGAGAAGAAAGAAGACCTGGTGGCTTTTCTTGCAACCAACGACATCCTGTACGTGGAAGAGAAAGCCACGCAGGAGGAAAAGCCACCCGTCCTGCTTAAAAACAAGGAATTTTCAGAGAAATTCGAGATGCTGGGCCAGCTTTACTCTTTGCCGAAATATGGTGAACTTGACCTGACGCCTTTCTTTGCGCCATTCTATATGCTCTTCTTTGGTTTCTGCCTGGGAGATGCTGGCTATGGCATTTTGATGGCCATCCTGGCCCTCGTATTTAAGAAAAAGGTGTCAAAGCCCCTGAAACCCGTCTTGGGCTTGGTATTTTACCTTGGCCTGTCAACCATTTTGTTTGGCCTGATTGGTGGGACCTTCTTTGGCATTCCCCTTTATGAGACAGGCTTACCTGTTTACAGCACACTTGCTGAGCGGTTTAAAGCTGAAGGTACCGACATTAACAATTTACTGTTTTACCTTGCCCTGCTCTTTGGGGGTGTACAAATCATCTTTGGTTTATTTATCAAAGCAGTAAATGAGACCAAACAGTTTGGCTGGGGCTTTGCCTTGGGTACCTTGGGCTGGATTCTGTTGCTTGTGGGCGGGATCACCCTTTACCTGATCAGCATGTTCTCTAACATCCCTCTTGAGAACTTGAAAATCGCCCAATACATTCTTTTGGGGGTAAGCGGGTTGCTGATTTTGCCCCTCAACAACCTTGGCCGTAATGTGTTCATGAACATCGGCAGTGGCTTGTGGAACACTTATAATATGGTCACCGGCCTTTTAGGCGACTTGCTTTCATACATCCGTTTGTTTGCCCTGGGAATCTCCAGCGCCATTCTTGGGCTGGTGTTCAACAGCCTGGCTGTCCAGATGAGCGGTGACATTCCCGTGCTCAACATCCTGATCATGGTCGTGATCCTCGTCATTGGGCACAGCATTAACATTTTCATGTCAGGACTGGGTGCCTTCGTTCACCCCCTTCGTCTGACCTTTGTTGAATTTTACAAAAATGCCGGCTTTACCGGTGGTGGAAAGAAATACGAACCATTTAAAAAATTAACTTAACGTCTCACTAAACCTAACCTTGAAATTATGGAACCAATTATTCTCGCTTACATTGGTGTTGGATTGATGATCGGTCTTGCCGGAATTGGAAGTGCATATGGGGTATCGATGGGTGGCAACGCTGCTATCGGAGCTATGAAAAAGAACGATGAAGCGTTCGGTAACTACCTCATCCTGAGCGCGCTTCCCGGCACCCAGGGCCTCTATGGCTTTATGGGCTACTTTATCCTTTCGGGCTATCTGGTGCCTGAAATGTCGTGGGCTAGCGCCGCTGCCATTTTTGGTGCAGGTCTTGCGCTGGGATTTGTTGGCCTGCTCTCTGCGATCCGCCAGGGACAGGTATGTGCCAATGGTATTGCAGCCATCGGTTCGGGATATAACGTATTTGGCAATACTATGATCCTTGCCGTATTCCCCGAGCTTTATGCCATCATTGCCTTTGCCGCAACCTTCCTGATCTCCAACGCTATCGCATAAGCAACAGATATCAAAATTTCACAAGAGGCTGTCTCAAATGCACGAGGCAGCCTCTTTTTTTTATGTCCTGACCAGAACCCCTAAGAATAGCCATCTCCCCTTCCCTGCCGTCCATTTCCTATGAAATTGCTTTCAAAAATGAACTGAAAAGAAGTCAAATCAGGATAGGGTCTGGTTCAGAGTTTAAACGTAGTTCAGACGTAGTTAACACGTAGTTAAGACGTAGTTTAGACGTGCACCAACGTCTAAACTACGTTTTAATTACGTTTCAGATACGTTTGAACCCCGAGTCTGATTAAACCCCGAAGGGCCTCAACCAGTGCTTTGCTGTAAAAATTTTTTTCATAATAAATGAGAAAAAGGGGCGAATGGGAAGGCTGTAAGACTTCATCACAAAAGTGCATTAATCAAGGAAAACCGCATATTGTCACCCGAGACAGCCCCTCATTTGGGAAAAATGAAGAGAATGAAAACGTTGTGGGGTAAGCTGATTACAAGCCTAAAGAGGAAAAAAGCATCGCCTTAATTAAAAGGGAATTGGCCATAAAAAAACCTTTGAGCCTGAATTATTTTTTATTCTCCGGAAGCCAGCACGCCTTCGAGCAGGAGATGATCCCAGGCCCCGATGGGATCACCCTGGTAATAAAAAGCCACGGCATCAATCCACACACCGTCATAATCAGGCTGAAGGAAAGATTCGCGCAGGGTGATGCTGGTATTCATCCCGCCCATACTGCCCTGGAAGAAGTCATACCAGCTCTGGTAAGAATCCATCGTCCCCGGCCCTTCATAATTAGGGAATTCCACCAGGTTCACCATCAGCACGACCCCTGTTTCGGGCAGGGTATCGATTGACAGGATCTCCATCGGCAAGTTGTTGAAGCAACAGGCGGAAATGGTGTCGGCCAGCAGCCTGATTTTTTCTGACAGTTCAAGATCTGAAGAAACAGCAATCAAACGGTCGGGCACAGGGATCATTTGTATGCTTTCCTCGCCCGGCAGCAGGGTGTCCCGGCCAACATATATCACCAGGGTATCTGTCTCAGGTTCTTCAGTCTGTTGTTCACGCGGGCCGCAGGAACCAAAAAACAGGGAGAACGGTAAAGCCAAAAGAATCAGGATCTTTTTCATAATTGGATCAGTATATTGTTAAAGGCTAAGGCTAAATTAATGAAAAACAGGCACTTTTTTTCAATAACCCTAAAAGAAAGAACACATCCCGTTGCAAAGTCAATTCGCTTTTGCAACAGGATGTATTTGAAATATGGTATAGCACCAGCTGTTAGAAACTGTATTTCAGCTTGGTGTAAACCATGTCGTTGTCGTTGAATTGCCCGAAGCGACCCTCAGTGCCCGTAAAAATGTTGGCTCCCAACTGAATGTCAAAGCCATCGGCAAAGGAATAGGTCATCTTAGGCCGTATGAGGGCATCGCCACGATTTAGCCCAACATAGGAAAATAGTTCTATCCAAAGTTTCTCCCTCAGGAAATCCTTTTTTGCGAGGAAAGTCATGGTGTTTTCAAACTCCTCATTCATGATTCCTTCTTCATAGTCAAGGATATATTCCTGGATAAACTGGGCGGTAAGGGTAATTCCAGCAAGGTTGTAATCAAGTCCGGCCATATAATGGAGATAGTCTTTTTCAATGGTACCATCGGCCACCGATGGGGTTGAGGTCTGAAAGTACTTACCATTGTAATACCCAGCCTCGCTCCGCAAGAGCAAAGGCCCTATCTGCGTGCTGAAGCTACCTCCCCCCATGGCCAGCCTGTGATGTTCGGGGCGGGCGATAAGGCCTGTCAACATCATGGTCTCCGGATCTATCTGCCTTGTTATATGGTTGATGGGGTCATCATCAAAGAAATACCCTCCTGCCAATTCAAAATCGATCCCTGGAGTCATTGCTGAATAGCGCAGAAACAATTCGCTGTTTTCCAGCTCAGGATTCACTTCCTTTGTCGAAAGGTCAAAGGAAGGTGTAAAAGGAAAGGGCATCGCAGGCCGCCAGATAGAACCCTCTTCGGGTAGCTGGGTGGGCGTAAAGATAGGTACCCAAACCAGTTCAAAGGTGTTGTTCCCTTTGTAAAAGTTTAGTTTTGCAGCCGTAACCCCCATGCGTATCTCATCAAACTCGGGCAACAAAAACTCACGCAAATCTTTGGGAGAAACCACATCAGTGATAAAAACCCCTTCGGCCTTGCCATAGATGATTTGCTGCTTTCCCACCCGGAGGTCGAAATGATTAAAATAGAGGTCGAGATAAGCCTCGCGAAGACCAAGTTCAAGTTTCCTGTCGGAATAATGATAGAGGTATGGGTTCACCTTCAGTGCCTTTCGCGAGCCCCTGGTTTCCAAGTTAAAATCGAAGGTGTTCTGCAGAATGGAGAATTCATTGCCCTGCCCGGTCAGCACCCCGGTATAGTTTCGCAGGAAGCCTGAAAGGTTGACCTGCTCCTGCGATTTTGCAGGCACAATAAATAGTGTCAGCAGAAAGACCGTGATAAGAATTTTACTTTTCATCATCATATTTATTCAGATTTTTATTGCCCAAGCGTCATGCTGCGTTCCGAAAATTTACTGTCAGGAATGCCCTGGTTCACTTTTACATCGGAAAACTTCATGGTGGTGCGGTGATTCCTCTGGACGTTTTCCATCTGGGCTTCAAGCAGGGTCCAGAAGCCTGAAATCTTAGCATAATCTTTCAGCGTCAGTTCTTTCAGGAGGCGTCCCCGATCATCATAAAATTCCCGTTTTAAACCCAGGTAGTTGTCCTTCATGACCCAGGTAATGGTCTTTGAATACATGTAACCGCTTTCTTTGGGCGTACTCTCCACGACATAGCAGGCTTTCCCGTCAATGGTTTCTTCACGCAACAACTTATGGGTATCCTGGCTTGGATGACGGTCGCCCAGGTCATCGTAGGTAAAATCGGAACCCATAAAGTAATCGCTCTTGCTGTCGCTTGAAATGCGTCTTACACGCCTGAGGGCAGGCAGATAGATCCACTGGTCATCGGCACGGCCATCGGTATAACTCCAGTTCATAAAAGAAGTGTTACGAACATCGGCAGGGGCAGTGAAAAACATGATCTTCTTCTCTACTTTCCCATCGTTTTTGATGAATTGAGACAAGTTGCGCACGCGCTGTTCTCCCCGGCTGTTTATCAGGGTCATGGTCAGTTCGCCCTGGGTATCTTCACCCGAGGGGTTATTATAAACCTTCTCCATAATTTGCTGCCCGGTCATTTGGGCAGAAGTTTGGGTACTGCCAAGAAGCAGGATCGAAAAAGGAATGATAAAACTCCATTTTAGTGTTTTCATAATACATTCTCCTTAATAAAATTCAGTTAAAAATTTGGGTTAAAAAATTTGATTTATTTAAAAGCAAAGGCTTGGACGCCAAATCGCAGGGTGTTGATCCTGCGGAAAAATTGCATATTGTAGTAATCCTTACCGGAATAAAAATTCACAAACAGGCTTACATCGTTAAGTACACGAGGTCTGTAAGCGATGGTCAGAGAAAGGTTGAACCTTTCGCCTGCATCAAAGAAAGCGGCTCCCTCCATGTCACCAAACATCCAGGTGGTCTCTACTTTGGTTTGCACCCTAGGGATCTCCATGTTTGCGTGATGTTTTTTAAAGGAATCTTGTCCGGGAAAGCGAAAGATCCTAAAACTGTTGTGCCACCTCAGAAAACTGTAGCGGCCCTTCAGCTCCTCGCTCCTTACCACATCCGGATGCCATTCGATGGAAGTGCGGAAATAATCTATAGTTTTCTCGAAGGGCAGCACATTCTGATTGACGAACACCCCCAGCTCCAGAAAATTGGTGGAGAAGTTGCCCGTCTCTGTATTATAGGACCCATCATCATTGAAAAAAGTTTCATACTGCCCGTTGGAATGATGCTCCAAGGTAAGAAAGAGATAGCTCGACGTTTGGTTCCCCAAAGCTTTATCTTGCAGCTGGAAATAAAAGGTGAGACCTGGCATATAGCTGGGTGCCCTCACCGGGAAGGACTCCTTAGCCTTCATTCGCAGGATGATGGACGAAGAAAGGGTGGCCCCCAGCCTGGCATCGCGGTTGGTACGCAACAGGAAATAGGGAGCGATCAGGGCCTCGAAGACCAAGGGTTCCATATTGCCAAATCCCTGCCCAAAAGTGATATAGCTTTCAGCCTGATTTGCCCGGATAGAGCGAAAGAAAACATTCTCCGCAGCCACCGAATCCGTTACCTCTGCAACCGACCGCAAGGGGAACCCGGCCCAGTTGAACAGCAAGAAAACAATCAAACACAAAAGCCTTTTCATACCTTAAACTTTATTGGTTTTTCTTTTCTGACACACTGGTGTCCTTTTTTACAAAAAGCCTGAAAGTAAAAACCAGTACCATCATAAGGGTAAGGGTTCCGGCAAAACTGGTGAACATATTCATTGACACCAGGGCCCCAAGCGTACGGTTGGGCGGAAAGACCGAGAACAGCAACACCAGGAATCCTGCAATGACCACAATGGCATTAAACAATATGGCCCTACCGGTTTGCGACATGGTGCGGTATATGGCATAATGGCGTGAAGGATGCGCAGCAAGGTTCATCCGGTAATGCTGCAGGAAGTGGATGGCATAGTCGATCCCAATCCCTATGGCAATACTCGATAACAAGGTCGTGGTTGTGCTCAGTGGAATATTGAAAAGCCCCATGACCCCGAAACTGATCAGGGCGGTTACCACAATGGGTATCGAACCTATCAGGCCAGCTTTTACACTGCGAAACATGATCATCAGGATGATCAGTACCAGAACCAGCGACATCACGATGCTTTTTATCTGCCCTTCCAGGATCAGATCCGTAAACACCAGGGCCTTATAGCCTGATCCCGCATAATTTATGGAAATCCCCAACTCCTTAAGCGGCGCTTCAAATTCCCTGATCACCTCAAGTGCTTCCTTGATCGTTTTGGAGTCATCACCCTTGAGCTGAAAGGTAATATTGGTGCGGTTGTAATCGTAGTTAATAACCTTTACAAGATTTTGCGGATCTCCTGATATCTCGTAAAGCAGCATATACTGGGCGACCAAATCAGAATTGTCAGGGATGCTGTAAAAAGCTTCCTGGTCTTCATTCATCACCTTGTTCATTCGTTTCAGATAATCGGCAAGAGAAAAGGAATTTCCCACACTGCCCAGTTTTTCCGTTTCGGTTTGCATCTGGTCCATCAACCGCAAAGCCTCGGGCTGCTTGAAGGCATCGTATGTTTCGCTTTCAAGAATTACGTTAAGTGTGGAAGTCCCGCCAAATTTGCTGTTCACGAATGAATCGGTAAGCACGATGTCGCTATCCCTTTCAAAGTTGTCAAGAAAGCTGGAGTTAATCCACACGCGGGAAATCCCAAAAATGGAAACAACTACAATAACAAGGGTTGTAATAATGATTGCCTTTTTGTTTTTCAGGAACAATTCAGCCAACTTGTGGGTCTTCCCGATATCAACCGGTTTGGCATCAATGTGTTTGCCCTTTACCTTATAACCGGTAATCATAACCATGGCTGGCAGGAACATGAGTGCCAAAGCAAAAGCCACAAAAATGCCAAAAGCGGTGAAAGTCCCAAAATACTTGATGGGATATACCTGTGAAGTCAGCAGGGAAATAAAACCGACAATGGTCGTGAAGGCTGCCATGGTAAGCGGCTTCCAAAGGGTACGCAGCACATACCTAATGCCAGTGACCTTGCGGGCATTGGGGTGAGCCCGGTAATACTGGTTGAGGTGATTGTAAAAATACACCCCGTAAGCCACCCCAATGGCAATCAACATAACAGGAATCATAGTGGATACGGCATAAACGGGAATTCCCAGCAGGGCCATCAGGCCAAATGCCCAGACAGTACTGATAAACACCCCTGCAAGGATGGAAATGGTTCCCCTGAAGCTGCGCAACAGCAGGAAAAGAACAATGGCTATGACAGCCAATACAATGGGAACCATTCGTTTCATGTCAGCAGGCCCAAGCAATGCCATGGTCCCTTCCACAATGGGTCGCCCTGCAACATAAATAGATTCGGTATCGCTCTCAAAAGATCTGGCAAAGTCAAGAATTTCCTGGTAAAGTTCCTGGGTAAAAACATCACCTTCCATTCCGGCTACCACCAATGCAACCGTCTCATCCTCAGAAACCAGGCGGCCAAACACCATGTCGTTGGTGCGGACATCATTTTTGATTTCCTCTAGGGCTTTCGCCTCTTTAGGGGCACTGAGGAAAAAATTATTGACTTCCATACCATATTCAGTCCCGATGATGTTCTCTGATGTAAAAAGGGACATCACATCCGCCTCATCGATCGCATCCATAAACATAAGCCCTTCACTGATGTCCCTAATCTTTTCAAGGGTCTGTGTATTATAGATTCCGTCCTTATTCTCAATGGCTACCAGGATCCCATCCTTTATGTTAAACCATTCTTCAGCCTGATCGCTGTATACAAAAGCGGGATGCGTTCGGGGCATATACTCATCAAGGTTGGTCTCCATCCTGACATTCTCCTTCAGGCCTAGCATAAACCCTGCGGTTATAGCTAATACCAATATCACAATGACCCAGGAAAGGCCCAGATATTTTTTCTCTACTTTTCTCATAATCATGTTTGTTAATGTTAACTAACTATTATTTTCTAAAAAACAGGCAAGCAGACGCTTGCCTGTTTTTTTCTTAAATTAAAGCAGCCTGGCGCTGGTTAAGGGTTTCGGTGTTTTCACTAACAGGATCCTGGCAGGCTTGTCACTTTTATTGTACAGACAGTGAACGATATCTTTAGGGCTTTCCACCAGCATGTTTTCGGCCACTTCTTTCATTTCGTCCCCAATTCGGATGGTAGGGTTGCCTTCGAGCACAAAAAAGAAAACATCCACAGGGGTAAAGTGCGGCTTGAGTTCTTCGCCAGGCTGCAGCCTGATGTGCATAACCTGTGCGTCCGTGGTTTCATACAGCAAACGTACATCTACTTTGTGGGGTGTTTCCCTCACGGTTTGTTCTTTCCAGTCAGTAATAATCATAACATATTAATTTTCTCAGGTTTAAGTAATTATTCTTTTTACTGATTGCAGGAAGGAGGCTCCTTCTGCCATCAGGTTAAAGGCGAAGTCTTTCATCTGCCAGCGTTTCACAAAAAGGCGAAGCCCACCCATGATCATTATAGCCAAATGAGAAGCCTCTATATCCGACCTGATTTCCTTTCGCTCCTGTCCTTCTTTAATGATGCCTGAAATAGCTTGATTTATCTGGTCCATGATGGCTCCAATACGTTCCATCAGAAGAGGCTCATTCCTGAAGATTTCTTCTGAAAAGATCACCGCCACCAGTTGAGGAGTTTCCGCAAGTATGCGAAACTGGTTCTTAAAAACATGCTCAATCTTTTCAATGGCGGTTCCTTTCAGACCAACTTCTTGATCAAAAACCAGAACGGTATTCTTCCGGAATAATTCAAGGATGGCTAGCAGGATTTGAATCTTGTTCTCGTAATGCCTGTATATGGCAGGTTCAGTGATCCCAATGCGATGGGCCAGATTTTTAATGGTAAGTCCCTGAATCCCTTTCTCCGAGATCAGATCAAGCGATACACTGATAATTTCTTTTTGCCGGTCGGTTTGCATGACTTATTTTCCTTTTGCTTTATCCATTACCCTTCTTTCAAAAAAAACTGTCAGAGGAGCCACGATCAGCAGTAAAATACCTGAATACACGTGAAGATGGGTTATAAAAGCTTGCCTTGGTTCAGCACCTGAAAAAAAATGAACCACCAGTGGAATTGATGTAATGAAGATCAGCACAAAGGCGATCATTCGAATGGATCTAATTATTTTCATGCGATTTGATATTTATGTTTTTCATTGTACAAAGTTAGTGTATATTAACTAACTTCCAAATATTTTGGCAATTATTTTTTAAGGCATATCCCCTGAATGCCTGAAACGCAGGCGGGAATATGCCCTAATAAACTGTTTTACAATTAATTAATTTTAGAATTCCAAGTTCCAAATTATTTTAATTTTCAATTCCTTAAGATCAGCATGCGGTTTTTCAAGGATTGGGTGGGGGTAATCAGTTCAAAGAAATACATCCCATCGGGCAATTCCTTGCCCTGCTGATCGCGCCCATCCCAACGAATGGTATTTTCCCCTGCAGGGAAAGCTTGCTTATCAAAAGTCCTTACCACTCCACCATTCAAGTCATAGATACGGAGGCTCACTGCTTCTCCGCGGGTAAGCGTAAAGGCAATTTGGGTATGATCCCTCATCGGGTTGGGATAGCTGTAAGCCCTCACCAGTCGCGGATCGGAGAGCTCGGGCACGTCGGTATCATCCACCTGCAACACTACTTCCACCAATAATTCATCACCGGCCACTTCAAAACTGCCTTCCGCATCAAAGAAACCCTCCAGGCTCACAGTATAATGATAGGTTCCATTGACCAAAAGCAGGCTAGCCATTCCATTTTCGCCGGTCTGGTAACTTTCACCGGTTTCGGCAATTACGATGGTAGCCCCTTGGATGTCATTGGCCGGTTCACTGGCATCCTCGACATGAAAGTTTACTTCAAACTGTGGTTCAGCGGCATCCAGTCCCCCGGCAAAGGCTGCAAGCCAGCCATTGCGCGTCCCGGCAATGAACTCAAGGGAGTGATCGCCAGTGACATCACCCAAATTTCCAATGGCATCCACTGGCGCAGGCATGGTTTGCTCAAAAAGTATGGTTCCATTGGTCCCGTTCATGACATAGAGCTTGTTATTCTGATAAAGGGTTCCTACCGCCAAATCGGAAATGCCATCCCCCGAAACGTCCCCCACTGGGATGACACTCCAGGGCTGGTCAGAAACCATCGTGGACCACAGAACCTGGCCATCGAGCCCGGAGATGGCCACCGCATTGGGCTGTGTGGAATAAGCCGGGAAGATATCGTCATAGCCGTCACCGTTAAGGTCGCCAGCCACCCAGAAGTCGAGAATAATGGAGTTTCCAAGTGAGCCCTGAGCTTCAATATTTCCATCGGTGGCATCCAGCAGGTAATAGACCCCGTTGAAGGTGCCGATGATCACATCGCGGATTTCATCCTCCGTAATGTCATCAATCTGTTCCAGAGCCCAAACGGCCGTGCCCGGGGTAGAAAGATCCCAGATCATTCCCCCATCGGCACCATCCAGGCCAAACACCATCCCCTTTTCTCCTGGAGAAGTCGCTCCGGCCAGCACATCAGGGATTCCATCGCCATTCACGTCTTCAATAGCCAGCACTGAATATACGGCAGCATTCAGGGGAGAATCCCAAATGACCAACCCACTGAGCGCATCAAGCAGGAAAACACGTTTAGGCCCGGTTCCGTCTCCATCATCGCCACTGGCAGCCAGCACATCCTTATAGCCGTCGCCATTATAGTCATATTTCACATCGACCATGTAAACCCAGCCGCCTGCACCGTAAATATTGGTCAGGAAGCGCCAGAGGATCTCCCCGGTCTTCCCGCAGAGGGCCGTCACGGCGCGGTCACCCCAGGCGGTACCGGCTACAATATCAGGATAACCATCGTCATTGATGTCATCAAGCCGGTCAAAACCCTTGGGATATTCCACGGTTCCAAGTTGCCTTTCCCAGATCAGGTCGGTATTCCCGCTGGCATTCCCATTAAATAGCCGGATCTTGTTATCACGTGTCCCCACCACCACATCCTCCATCCCGTCTCCCGTCATATCAGCCACCGGCATGATGGCCCTTGCATGGAAATCATAAGAGCCGGTAAACTGATGCTCCCAGAGCATCTCACCCAGGGGCAGAGAGGTGTCATCTGAGAAACCTTTAACCAACACTGAAAAGGGTGATTGATCAGCATTGTTAAAAGTGAGTAGAAGGGTCTCATTGAAAACCCCTCCTGCAATTGGCCTGAACCAGAATGGCAGATCTTTTTCTTCCACCGGATCAAGGGTAAGCGGGAAACTGACAGATTCATCCCAGTAAAAGTATTCACAGGAGAAAGCCATATTCTCAAACTCCAAGGGGCTGTTTCCCATATTTGCCATATGGAGATAGAGCCTGTTAGTGGAATTAATCCTCACAAAGTCGAAATCGATCATCTCCTGCACCCCGCTCAGGTATGCTCCATCAAAAAGCCCGAATCCATGCAGGTTAACGTTAACAACAGGGTGGGCGGGATCGTTGGAATGAATACTCATTGTTCCGAAAAATTCCTCGATGGCATCCGGGTTAAAAACAACCGTAACTGAAGCGGAACCGGCAGCCTCAACAGTTATTGGGAACTCAGCATTATCAAGGGAAAATACCGTATTCCCTTCCAAAAAGCTGATGCCCTCAATGACCAGTTCACCGGTTCCGGTGTTGGAAAGCTGAAGCTCCCAGGAGGCTGATTCCGACAAGGTAACATTGCCGAAATGGTGGTTTTCCGGAACACTGATCACAGGAGTGCCACCGCCCCAGGGGTTCACCTGATAGAGGGTACTGCCCCCGCTGGAGGCTCTGCCGACATACCACAGGTAAGTGCCGTCGTGCCAGATCCCCGAGGCCCGGTAATCAGGATAGGGAAAAGACTGCACGAAGGTCCCGTCCTTCCTGACCAGGTCAATGGTGCCGTTCCAGTAGTCGATGATCCAGAGCGAATCCCCCTGAACGGCAAGGTCCCAGGGCTGTTCGGCCGGAGGCACGAAACTGCTCTGCGGCGTGCCCAGGTTATCCACCCGATAAATGGTTCCGGGGTCCGGGTAATAGGCAGCCGCCCAGAAATGGCCTTCATCCCAGGCAATGCCCGACATGTAGTGGACAGGCAGGTTAAACTGGGAAACGACATTTCCTTCAAGGTCCAATTGCAATGCAATAGCAGGAGAGGATGAAGGAGAGACCTGGTTAATGGTCCACAGGTATTCCCCGTCATAGCTCAGGCCAAAGGCATCTTCCTGCGGACCTGTAAAGAGCAGGGTGTTTGTCCCGGCGGCAGGGTCGAACTGGTAAACGTCTCCGCCGTTGCTCCCATAGGTGCCTATATAGAAATAAGTTCCATCGTAAGCCAGGCCTGAAGCATTGTTATTCACTGGCCATTGGTTGACGACCGTCCAACCCTCATCCTGGGCCCATGCTTCCTGTCCGGGAAAAAACATCAATCCCACAAAGGAAAGAAGTACTGAAAATAAAACACTTTTTTTCATGGCTATGGTTTTTGGTTAGTGTTTGATCTGTGGATTCAAATAAGATCTTTAAGGCAGGGGCCTCAATATTGCTACCCAGCCGCCGCCGGGAGCCATTTTTACGGTGATCTTTTCACCAGGCTGCAAAATGCGAGTGTTCATCCGGTAATCAGCGGCATGACGATCCGCATTGGGCCCATCCTCAATGTATTCAATCCTGTAGGGAACATTTTCAAGAAAAGCAGCATCGATCTCAAGGGTACGGGCATCCCAGTTTGTCATGGCTCCCAGGTACCAGACATCGCCCTTTTTTCGCGCCATCACCACATATTCTCCCACCCTTGAGGGCAGACCTATGGTTTGATCCCACGATACAGGAATATCCACAATGAAGCGGGTATATTCAGGTTCTTTGAGATAGTTGGAAGGATTATCCGAAAGCATTTGCAGAGGTGCATCATACAAGACATACATGGCTGCCTGGTGAGCCCGGGTGCCTTGGCTCATTGGTTGGGTAAACACCGGCCGGAAATTTTCTTTGCTTGCATTGATCATCGCGCCGGGGGTATAGTCCATGGGGCCTGCTACCATCCGCGTAAAAGGCAGTAGTACATCGTGCCAGGGGCTGACCGCTTCCTCCCATTTGCTGTTTTCCATTCCTTTCACTCCTTCGTAATTAACCACGTTGGGGTATTTACGGTTCAAGCCCGAAGGCTTGTATGCCCCGTGGAAGTTCACCAGCAGCTCTCTTTTGGCCGCTTCTTTCGCCACCCGCTCATAATAATTGACCATGTCCTGATCGGCCCGCACCATAAAATCGACCTTGATGCCTTTTGCACCCCATCCGGCAAAGCGGTCAAGCGTTGCCTCCAGGTCTTTATCCAGGGCATTCCATAACACCCAGAGGATGATGCCCACGTTTTTGCTTTCCGCATAGGCAAACAACTGCTCCAAATCAAGTTCAGGATTTCCATCACGCAGATCCAGGGTAGAAACCGACCAGCCTTCGTCCAGAATGATATACTCCAGGCCATATGCTGAAGCAAAGTCAATGTAGTATTTATAGGTTTCCGTATTGAGGCCTGCCCTGAAATCCACCCCGTAAATGTTATTGGCATTCCACCAGTCCCAGGCCACCTTGCCGGGCCTGATCCAGTCAATATCTGCCAGAACGCAGGGAGATGACAGTTTGTAAACCAGCTCATTTTCGAGTAATTCACGGTCTTCCGAGGCTATGACCATTACCCGCCAGGGAAAGCTTCGGCTTCCCTGGGTTTTGGCAAGGTAATTGGCGTTGCTTGCAATCACCTCTGCCCGGTCACCCCTTTTGTAAGTCTCCAGAATGGCTTTGGGCAGCACACCCCTCAGACTGTTGGCGCCGGTGCCAAACAGGAATAAATTGGGGTAATCGTAAAGATCGGCCTCGGTAATCAGCAGTTGCGTCCCCTGTCGGGTTTCCAGCAACATTGGCAACGAACCGTATTGTTCCTTCGTCAGGTCACCGAGGAAAATGTCGCGGTAAGCGGCTTCATAATGCGACTGAAACGTAGGGCTGCTCTCCATCGGCCAGAACAGGCGATGATTCTCCTCAAAATGAAAAGCTACCGTCTCTGCGATCACCTCCACGCTATTTTCAGGGTAAGCGGTAATGAACCGGTAGGCCACCCCTTCGTCATAAGCCCTGAAAGCCAGGTTGTATCCCTCCTTGAAATGCAATAGCAACTCGTTATAATGGTTCTCAATGTAACGGTTTTTTACCGGGACTTCCGCCTCAATCACCTCATTCACCATGTGGATACTATGGCTGCGCAGCCTGGGCTGCACACCTGGATTCCGGTTTCCGGAAATCTCCAGGCTCAATTGAGAAGGCAACAGCAGTGTTTCCTGGCCTTTAAAAACCGACCATGTGACCTGGTCTCCGACTTCAACCTTAACCCTTATGGTCCCATCTGGTGATAATACTTCAATGACTTCAGCCCATAATGAAAGCGGGGAAAGAAGAATCAATGACAACACGAGGCCCGGCAATTTTTTCACAGCAGGTTTCTTTTTTGGGGGAATATTGCAATTTCTTGTCAAGCAATGAGGCAAATCTTTTTAAAAAATGGCTTTCGAAAAAAAGGAGAAAATATAAACCTTTCAAAGAGATATTTACAAAAACAGCCTCGCCTTTTTCAATACACAATAATAGAGAAACCCTTCATTAAATCAAAACAGTAAATAAAAAATATTTAAAGCATATAGTTACAACTCCTGATTTTATCAATAGAAAACATTCCGCATTTTTTAATAGGATTATTTCCTGGGGTGTAATTAAGAAAAGGATTTACATTATCCGAAATGCTCCAAAACTCACAATCTTATAAAGAAACCCATTCCCATCTCGATTGGATTAAACTATTGCTTAAAATATAAATACAATAATCCTGCATCCGTATTTAATTTATCGTATATTTGAAACCACCTATCTTTCAAATTTTAAGATTTAATAATGTCATCCTTTTTTTTCGCAATAACCATTAGCAGTTTTTAGTTCCAAATAGAATGGAAATTCCAACACGCATTCACCCATGATGAAAGAAAAGTGGAACCATTTGCTTTGCCAGCTAAACCAGAAACTGATCCTTTTCTTAGGCATCGGGTTGGGGGCAACCTTGTTTGTCATTGTTTTTGAACCATTCCATGTTGAGCAGTTGAATTTCGAAGACAGGATTTTATTTGCTTCCGGTTTTGGAATCATCATTTTCCTCATTATTTTCCTCACAGGCATCGCTTATCCCAGCTTTGTTGCGGGCGATCCCCAGGAAGAAAGTTATCCTGAATTACGGCTTGGAATACGCAACTTTCTTATATGGTTTCTTTGTTCCCTTTCGGTTTCCTTTTATTTGATCTTCACCCGAACTGTAAGCTTAACAACTTTTGATATTTACAAAATTGCTTTGATATGTATATTGCCACCTGTTATTATTGGCATTCATGACAAATTGCTGCAATTAAGAGAGAAAAATGAGGCCTTGCTTCTTCTTGGAGAAATTTTGCAAAGCAAAATGAAGGCGCTGGAAGCAGATGAATCCAATAAGCCGGTTGACTTCATCTCAGAAAACAAAGCAGAGAAATTCAGCCTTTTAAGCTCAAATATTCTGTTTATTAAATCGGCCGATAATTATGCCGAAATTCATTATCTGGATGGAGATCAAGTAAAAAAAAGACTGATCAGAAATACCCTGAAAAATATTGAAGTCCAAATAAAGAACTTTCCTAACCTAATCCGTTGCCACAGAATTAGTATAGTTAACTCACATAACATAGAAAAACTCATTGGCAATTGCAACAATCAAGCCCTGATCATAAAAGGAGTTGACGAGAAAATTCCAGTCTCGCGAAGCTACATTATGAAGATTAAAGAGGCCCTTTGATCAAATTGGGGCGAATGTCATTTAACCCTCCTTTTTGACACCCACCTTTTTCGCTAATCAATTCGCCCCAAATACAGCACGTTGCCCCCTTTTGATCAACTGATCTTATTAGAATTATTTATATTACATCGTTTTAATTAATTAAACCAGTCCTTCGTCTACAAAAAGACCTGTTTAACTGAAAACAGGTAATCTCAACATTAACCCAAACCGGACATGAAAAAGACCCTGCTTACCCTATCAAACGGATTATTGCTGGCAATATTAATGTTATTTATTGTAGCCCCCATAAGTTGCTCAAAGGAAGAAGAAGACAATCCCGATGATACCCTTGAGATAAATGCTTATTTCGCATCACTCCCAACCTGGGATGTTTTTAGTCCACCGGAAGCTGATGCAATGCTGGAGTTTGACCCGATCCAGGAGTTTAGTTGTAGTGACCTAATGGTAAAAACCACTACGCCATGCTCTATAACAAAAACCCCTGAAGATATTGTCACCTACGACCCAAATTCAGAGATCCTTTACCTGGGATCATTAATCCAGGGCAATGGGTACCTTCAGGGCTTGGGGGCTATGCAATCCCTGCCAATCTACCAGCGGGCTGACCTCCCCATTTCCATAAGTTTTCAGATGTCGAACAATAGCAGGTTGATTGAAAACCCGACCCTGGTTACTGTGAAGCAAGGAATTGCGGAGCTTGTTGAAGCCGCCCAAAATGCTGGACATATCTCGGGAAGCAGCATCTTTTTCAACCAGGCGACCAGCCATTCTTTTCAGCAAACTGCTCTTGCTCTTGGGCTTTCGGCAGATTATATGACATCAAGCGTTCAGGCATCATTGCAATGGGAAAGCACAAACGAAACAAATACGGTGTCCGCCTATTTTGTTCAAAAAATGTTTACTGTGTCGATGGGATTGCCCCAAAGACCCGGTGATTTATTCAGTGAGGAATTTACACAGGAAATTCTGGATGAACAAGTCAGTATGGGCAGGATCGGGCCGAACAACCTCCCGGTTTATGTTTCAAATATTGTATACGGGCGAATGATGACTTTAACAATGACTTCCACGTATAGTGAAACGGAAATGAAAGCGGCCTTGTCAGCTTCTTATAATGGTATTGATGGAGAAATTTCAGGTGACCACCTCACGACCCTATCAGAATCAACCATTAAACTGGTTACCATTGGTGGGGATGCCCAAACTGCGCTGAACTTTCTTCGCACAGGTCAATTGGGTGAGTTTTTCAGAACAGATGCTCCCTTAACCACAGCCGTTCCCATATCCTATACCCTACGTAGCCTGACGGATAACAGCATTGCAAAGGTCAGTTCTACTGTGGATTACGATATGGTCCAATATGACTCAGCTAGCGTTGGAATCTTTAAGAATAAAGCAAATTGGGAGAGTGCAATGCCATACCATTTAACAGAAGGACCCTGGGAAACCACCGGGACTAACATTAAAAAAGCCAACGAAGCAGGAAACTTCAGCTACCATTCTACAGGACAAATATGGATGGGTAAAAAAATTACTTTCAGCCCTGACACAACAGGCATGCCGTTCGAATTCTATCTGGAAAACAAAGATCCTGGTTTTTATGAGGGCCACCCTGAGGTTCATCTAGGGCTGGTTTTTGAAGATAGTGAGGTTGACTGGCCTCATACTATCAGCATTGGCGATGTAGATAATTTTGAGGACGATAATTTTGAGATCGGTGTAAATGGTAGTAATGTTTATGCAATTGGATTTGTTATTGTCGATAATTCTGCAAGTCAATACGAATATTTAAAGGTTTATGCGTTTGATGGAACCAATGAGTGTGAAATCGATTATATAATGAATGGCGACTTTCCAGGCGGGTTCTCAAGTGGATTTACCGGGGTGGTGTCGCCAGCTCCAATTAGAAAAATTTATTTCAATGAAGATGCCGATGGGGATGACATTGGCGTAAAACATTTTTATTTTGGATACCGGCCCGATTAACTGAATCTGTTTTCATCTAGCCAAAAATTAAAAGAGGCCGTCTCGATTTGAGGCGGCCTCTTTTTGTAATTGACCTTTATTTTATTTCTTCGGTTTTAATCGTTCATAAATGGGCATCACGATTAGCATCATCGCCATAAAATAAGCGCTGTCTTCAACAGGAATGGAAGTCAGCCTTATGCCCAGGTTTTCAGCATTGTTGTACCAAACCACGGGAATACGGGTGAGCACCCCGTTCACAATAAAGAACGGGATAAGGGTAATGAGATAGGTTACCAAATAGTGGCTGAGCCAGGTTTTGTGATATTTCAGGATGGGCATCAGGATCATCAGTGCTCCGGCAAGCATGGTGACAATAAAGGTGTAAACCTTGTCGGTATTCAGTAGTCCTGCAACTAGCAATCCGGCTCCAACGATCAGGGATGTCCACATAGCTGTTTTGGGGAAAGAGATACGGGGAAAAAAGTAGCGGATCACCTCGTAGGAAAATACCACACAATAGGTTATCACAATAAAAAACATCCATTCTTCAATGGGTAAGCCGAAAACATAAAGCCCGCTCACGTATTCGTGAGAGAATCCCCAGACCCCGTGTTTTGTAAAGGCCACATCCCAGGGAATAAATACCAGCATCATGACAAAAATTCCTGCCAGGAGTGCCTTCCAGTTTCCAATAAAGAAAATTCGCGGTTCAAAGCTGCGAATCAGGGGCACGGCTATACTGGCCAATAATAGCAGGGCATAAGTCCATTGTTGCATAAGGCTATGAATTAAAATTCAACCAATTTTTTCATACTTTACCAATGTTTATCTAACACGTTATCAGGCAAAAATGTTTTGATCCCCAAAAAATTTTGGTGATAGATAAAATTGGCTAATTTTGGAAAACGTCAAAACACAAATTTATGGGTGTTCTTATTGCCATAGCGGTCATCCTGATCTGGGCAGGTCACCTGGCCTATATGCTGATTTCTCTTGAACCTTCCTGGACCAATCCATGGATTTACGTCCATATCCTGATCCAGGCCTATCTCTATACCGGCTTGTTTATTACAGGCCACGATGCCATGCACGGCAACATCCATCCGTCAAAACGGGTGAACACGGTGATAGGAACCCTTGCCGTTGCGCTTTTTGCCGGGATGTCCTATAAAATGCTCCGAAAAAACCACGGGAAGCACCACAAGAACCCAGCCTCTGCTGAGGACCCCGATTTCTATGTAAAATCGCAAAACTTCTTTGCGTGGTGGGCGGTATTTATGTGGCGATATCTCACCATTACCCAATTGCTGATCATGGCCGCCCTGTTCAACATCATGGTTTATCTGCTGAAGCTTGACCAGACCAGTGTATTGCTTTTCTGGGCCCTGCCCGCCATATTGGGCACCTTTCAGCTCTTCGCGGTTGGCGTTTACTGGGTTCACCGCCTGCCACACCTGCCCTCTATGGGGCCACACAAAGCCCGTACACAAGGAAAAAACCACTTCTGGGCAATGCTGAGCTGCTATTTCTTCGGCTACCACCGTGAGCACCACGAGGACCCGCACATCGCCTGGTGGAAGTTATACAAAGTAAAAGACTAATCCTTACAGGATCTCGGCGGCATAATGAAAGTTTGCCGGCAATCCCCCGGTATGCCAGAACAGAATTTTTGAACCTGAAGGGACTTTCCCCTTTCCCAAATAATCTGTCATTGCATTGAATGCCCTTGCCGTATACACGGGATCGAGCAATATTCCTTCGAGGCGGGCCAGTTCATGAATGGCTTTGTGCTCCGATTGGGTCACCACACCATAACCCGCTTCATCATAGCCTTTGATCAGCCTGGCATCGGATGCATTGAAATTGTGTTCTATGCCCATGGATTCCCTGGTATCATAAACGAGCTTTAAAGCCATCTCTTCAAGAGATGAGAAACCGGCCTCAGGTTTCTGAATACTAACGGGCATCAGCCTTGCATCCAGGCCAAACTTTTCTTTCCCCAGCATCAAACCCGCTTGCGTTCCTCCTGAGCATGAAGCAAAGAAAATATAATCAAATGAAAGGCTTTTCTCCTCCATTTGTTGTTTCAGCTCTGCCACAGCATCAGCATAACCCATCACCCCAGTGGTATTCGACCCGCCATAAGGGATCAGGTAAGGCTTTAGTCCAAAGCTCCGCAGCTCGTTTATCACCTGTGCAATATATGCATCCGTAATCTCTGCACCGGCGTAATGAATTTCAGCGCCCAACAACAAAGAAAGCAAGAGATTGCCATTGGGCATAGCAGGCGCCTTTCCCCTGACGATGAGATGGCAGTCAAGGCCTGCCCTTGCAGCGGCGGCAGCCGTTTGGCGGCAATGATTCGACTGCTGGGCACCCAAGGTGACCAGCGTATTGCATCCCTGCGCCAGCGCTTCTGCCAGAAGGTATTCCAGCTTGCGGGTTTTATTGCCCCCTGACGCAAGCCCTGTCTGATCATCCCTTTTGATAAAAAGTTCATAGGGACGGTATTTATCCGAAAGCCGCTCCAGTCCATGCAGCGGGGTGGGAAAAAATCCCAGCGGAAACTTCTTCATATCCTGAAAATTTTAATCAGCGTCTAAAGCTACAAAATTCTTTCCGTGCCAAAGGAAAGCTTCTCTTTCAAATTTTATGGATCCTTTTTTCCAAAAAATTGTATTTTCACGGCAAATTTGCCTTTATGCTCCAAATCCTCAAGACCGACAAACCTTTTACCACTGAATCGGGTTACACCTTCCCTGGCATCGAAATCGGCTATCACCTTTATGGCGATGTGCATTCTGGGAATCCTGTGGTTTGGGTGTGCCACGCCCTGACGGGCAACAGCGATCCCATGGAATGGTGGCCTAATCTTTGCGGACCAGGCAAGACATTCGATCCCCGCTATCATACCATCGTATGTGCCAATGTGCTGGGCAGTTGCTATGGAACCACAGGCGCCACCTCTCTGAATCCCGAAACGGGAAAGCCCTTCCTGCTCGATTTCCCCTTGATTACCATACGCGATATGGTTCAAGTCCACGAGCTGCTTCGCGGGCATCTGGGCATTGAAAAAATTGACGTGGCTATTGGGGCTTCGCTGGGCGCTTTTCAGGGAATGGAATGGTGCATCATGCAGCCTGGACTCATCAAGCACCTGATCTTTATTGCAGCAGGGGCGCGCACCAGCCCCTGGGCCAAAGCCTACAACGAAGCCCAGCGCATGGCCCTGGAAGCCGATCCCAGTTTTCTGGAAAACACCCAAGAAGGTGGTAAAGCAGGACTACGTGCCGCAAGGGCCATTGGGATGATCAGCTACCGCAGCTTCGAGGCCTTTGAAAAAACCCAATATGACCCCGAAGAAAATAAAATGGAAGGCTTCAACGCCCCCTCCTATTTGCGTTACCAGGGAAACAAACTGGTAAACCGCTACAGCCCATACGCCTACCTGACCATCACCCGCGCGTTTGACTCGCACGATGTGGGACGCCACCGCGGAGGCGTCAAAAAGGTACTGCAAAGCATCCGCTCAAACGTTTGTTGCATCAGTATCGAAACCGACATCCTGTTCCCCATTGAAGAGGTGAGGAAGGTTGCAGAAATGATTCCGGGGGCCTCCCATCACACCATCCGCAGCCTTTATGGCCACGATGGCTTCCTGGTTGAAAAGGAAGGCCTTGAAGTCATCATCGAATCTACCCACTGGGAAGAAAAAATGACCCATAAGGTCCAGTCCTGAGATAAAAAGAGCAGGTGAATGGTTTCAAAAAAAATATCTTTTTGTATTTTTATAAACATAACCAAAAAAATAAACATCATGGGGAAATTTGAAGACTACAAAACAAAAATTGAAGCCAAAATTGATGAATGGCAAGCCGACATCGACAAGCTTAAGGCCAGGGCTAAATTTGCAAAAGCCGATACCAAAATTGAGTACCAGGACGAAATAGACGAACTGGAAGGCAAAGTCTCAAAAAGCAAGTCAAAACTAAATGAGCTGAAAGAAAAGGGCGAAGATGCCTGGGAGGATATCAGGGAAAGCCTGGATGAAACCTTTGACCAACTTTCAGAGAAGTTTAAAAATTTCAGATCCAGGTTTCAGGATAAACCTGAAAAGCCTGAATAGAATGTAAAAGTCTTCGTTTAACATTTTTGATTCAAGCTAATTTATTGAATCCCAATAGACGGGGTGGCTGCTCGCCACCTCGTTTTTTATTATCTATAATGCTAATACTGGTTGCTTGCTCTTTCTTTTCTAATAGCATCTTCATAGTTAATACGGAGTTTATACGGTTTAAACCGTATAAACTCCGAGCCAGATAAGGCCCGATTAAGAAATAAACAAGAAAATCCCGGCTGAAAATTAAAAACAGAACCAGCCTCATTTCTGAATGAAATGGAGACATGAATAAGTTTTGAAAAGAAACAAAAGGAAAACCTCTCTGCATAAAGAAGCAAGAGAGGAATAGGTTTTTACAATTTTGCCAGGCATTCCTTCAGGCTATCTCGCCAGTAGGGAATCTCCACACCAAAATCCTTTTTTATACGGCTTTTGTTCAGAACACTGTACTGGGGACGCTGGGCATTTTGGGGGAAATCCTTGGTGAGCACAGGTATGACCTTGCAATCAAGCCCTTTGATTTCAATGATGGCTTTGGCG